>DATKAL010000188.1:0-11887 GCA_035498135.1 Anaeromyxobacter sp. | reverse complement strand
CCCCCGAGCAGACGCAGGTCGAGGGTCCCGGCGGCGGAGAGGTCGAGCGCCCCTCCCGGCGCCGCCGACCCGCCCACGGTGAGCTGGGTGTTCGGCCCATGGATGGCGAGGGGCTCGAGCGCGAGCCGCCCGTCGCGGAGGGTGAGCCGGGCCGGGCCGGCCGCCTCGACCCTCAGGTCGGCGTAGGTGCCGGCGAGCACGGGCAGGGTCAGGTCGGCCTGCGCCTCGTCGAGGGCGGCGAGGTCGCCCTCCGCCGTCGCCTCCCCCTGCACCCTGGCGTGGAGCCCGGACGGAGGGCCGCCGGGGACCAGCCTGGCGGCGTCCTCGAGCGCCAGGTTGGCCCGGGCGTGGAAGGGGAGCCGCCCCTCCAGCCTCGCCTCGAGCGAGACGTCGATCCCCTGCGCCCCCCCGGTGACCACCAGCCGCCGCTCCTCGATGGTCCCGGCCGCCTGCACGGTCCCGAGCGGCGCCCCGTGCAGCTCCACCCCGTCGCCGTTGGCGGCGATGCGAACCCGCGGGTGCTCCCAGGAGCCGGCCAGCGCCGCCGAGCCGCTGGCGAGCCCCGCCCAGCCGCCGCCGGGCAGGTCGAGGTCGGACAGGGGCGCGGCCTGGAACGCCAGCTCCAGGTCCCAGGGGAAGGGCGGCTCCAGCCCCCAGCTCCCCCGGGCGCGGGCCGAGCCCGTGCCGCGGCGCAGCTCGGCGGTCTCGAAGCGGGCGGTGCGACCCTGCTCGATCCGGCCGGTGGCGCGCCCGGAGTCGAAGGGGCGCCCGAGCAGCGTCCCCGCGCCGAGGCGGGCGTCGAAGCGGGCGTCGAGCGCGTCGGCCCGGCCGCTGGCGGAGACCCCGAACTCGACGTCGCCGTCGAGCGCGTCGCGCGCCGCCCGGGCGCGGGGGATCCACTCGAGCACCGACTCGAAGACGTCCCGGAGCCGCCCGCGCCCGTCCAGGCGGGCGGCGAGCACGCGGGTGGGATCGCGCGACAGGTCGATGGCCGCCTCGCCCCGGTAGCGGGTCCCGCCGCGGACGCCCTCCGCCCCCTCGAAGCGGAGGACGAAGTCCTGGTAGGCGACGTCGGCGGCGACGTCGCCGAGGTCCACCTGGAGGAAGTGGAACCCCTGGGCGTGCGCCCGCCCGGTGATGCGCGGGTTCCCGTAGGGCGCCGCGCCCAGGCTGGCCTCCACCTGCGCCCGTCCGGACCAGGGGATGGTGGCGATGCGCCCGAGCGCGTCCAGGTCGATCTCGCCCTTGGTGCGCACCCAGAACCCGCCCTCCTCGCTGAAGCGGATGGCCGCGTCGGCCGCCACCGCACCGCGCCCGGCCGCCACCCGCGCCCCGTCGAAGAAGAGCCCCTCGCGATCCACCCGCACCGCCGAGTCCACCCGCCCCCGGGCGAAGGCCAGGACGCCCGGGTCCCCGGCTCCCGTCCGGAAGGAGCGCGTCAGCACCTTGAAGTCGTGGAGGTCGAGCGCCACCGCCCCCCCGAGCTGCGGCGGCGAGAGCGTGCCGCTCACCCGCGCCTTGCCGTCCAGGTGGAGGGTGATCCAGGGATCGGTGACGCCGAGCCGGTGGAGGATCTCCGCCAGGTCCACGCCCTGGAGGTCGGCCTCCCCCTCGAGCGGCAGGCCACGCGCCAGCTTGACGGTCCCCCGTGCCACCACCTTCCCGCCCGAGGCCGCCACCGCCAGGCGATCCACCACCAGGCTCCCGGCGGCGAGCCGCACCTCCCCCTCGGCGTCGCCGGGGACGAACTGCCCGACCCGGACGCCGCGCGTCCGGAGGGAGGCGGAGAGGGCCGGGGCGCGCGGCGCGCCCGAGACACGCGCCTCCAGCGCCGCCTCCCCCTCCACGTCGGCGGCGATCCCGGCCAGGCCGAGGAGCGCGCTCACCGGTCCCTCCGCTCCGAGCGCCAGGTCGAGCCGGGGCGCGCACAGGTCGCGGATCCGGCCGCGGGCCGAGAGCCTGGCCCCGCCCACCTCGGCGCTGGCCGACTCGAGCTCGAGGCCGGAGAGGTCGAGCGCCATCTCCGTCTCGGCCGCCAGCCGGCTCCCCGCCCAGCTCCGCCCGGCCAGGTCGAGCCGGACCGGGCCGGCGGCGAGCGCCAGCCGGACCCGACGCCCCGGCATGGCCAGCGTCCGGAGCGTCCGCGCCGGAGGGCGGGAGCGCACGTCCAGCCCCTCCACCGCCAGCCGGCC
Source organism: Anaeromyxobacter sp. (assembly GCA_035498135.1). GTDB lineage: Bacteria > Myxococcota > Myxococcia > Myxococcales > Anaeromyxobacteraceae > Anaeromyxobacter. The sequence goes on along the minus strand of DATKAL010000188.1, from coordinate 9,695 downwards.
GCCCCCGGGCAGCCCGAGGTCGAGCCCGCCCTGCTCCACCTCGAGGTGGCGGACCTCGAAGCGGGCGAGGATAGGCGGCGGACAGGTCCCGCCCAGGCCCGGGCCGGAGGGGAGGTCGAGCCGCAGCCGGGGACGCACCAGGCGGACGCGGTCCAGGTGGAGCTGGCGCCCGAGCGCCTGGACGGGCGCGAGCCGCGCCGAGAGCGCCTCGGCGGAGAACACCGGCGCGCCGGGCGGGCCGACCGAGACCCCCTCGGCGTCGAACGAGAGCAGGAGCGGGTCGATCCGGCAGGCGCCGAAGGCGAGCGGGAGGCCGGTGGCCGCGGAGAGCCGCGCCGCGGCCAGGGCGCAGATCCGGTCCCCCGCCCAGCGGGTGCGGAGCACCGCCAGCGATCCCGCCACCAGGGACAGGACGAGGAGCAGGAAGACGAGGGCGACGGTCCGCTTTCTCAAGGGCTCGATTGTCCTTCGGGCCGGAGCGCCGCGCCAGCCGGCGCCGGCGGCGGCCGGGGGGCGTCACTTGCCGCCGAGGGACTCGAGGTAGCGGTCGATCTCGGCCAGGTCGAGGCGGGCGCGCTCCGGCGGCCGGCCGGGCGACGAGGCAGCCGGGGCCGCCGTGGGGGGCGGGGCCGGCTCGATCCCCAGGTCCCGGGCGACGCGGTCGACGAAGCGCTCGTCGATCTCGCGAGCCCGGACCACGAACCCCTCGAAGAGCGCGTTGTCGCAGAGGGTGTTGATGAGGCGGGGCGTGCCCCGGGTGTGGGCGTGGACCCGGGCCATCGCCCCGGCGCCGAAGGGGACCCGCGACGCCCCGGCCAGCCGGAGGCGGTGGCGGATGTACGCCTCGGTCGCCTCGGCGTTGAGCGGCTCGAGCCGGTACTTGAGCGCCACCCGCTGGGCGAGGGGCGGATCGAGCCGGAGGTTGTCCTCGATCTCGGGCAGCCCGAAGAAGACGAAGGAGAGGAGCTTCCGCTCCGGGACCTCCAGGTTGAGCAGGCCCCGGAACTCCTCCATGATCTCCCGGGTGGCGAGCATCTGGGCCTCGTCGATGAGGACCACCGCCTTCTTCCCCTGCTCGTAGATCCGCACCAGGCGCTGGTAGAGCTGGGAGAGGAGGGCCAGCTTCTCCTCGGCCGGGTTCTCCACCCCGAGCTGCAGGGCGATCCGCTTGAGGAGCCAGCCGGCGGTGATCCCGGAGTGGATGATCACCAGCAGGGCGGCCTCGTACTCCTCCTCGGGGAGGCTGTCGAGCATGCGCCGGGCGAGGGTGGTCTTCCCCGCCCCGATGTCGCCCACCAGCACCGCGAGCCCCTTCATCCCCGAGACGGCGTGGGTGAGCCGCATCAGGGCCTGGGCGTGCTGCGCGGACGAGTAGTAGAAGCGCGACACCGGCGCGTTCGAGAAGGGCTCCTGGGAAAGCTCGTAGAACTCGAGGTAGGTCACGGGTCGTCCTACAGGTAGCCGATGTTCTTCTTGGCGCCGGCGGCGGGCCGCGGCGGGGCGCGCCCGGGCACGGGCGTGGGCCGGCGGGGCTCGGGCTCGGCGGGCGCGGCGCCGGGGCCGCCCCCGAGCGCCTGGACGCGCCGGGCCACGTCGCGGAAGGCCGGGTCGAGCTTGTTCACCTTCTGCAGGAACCAGAGGGCCGCCTGGCCGTCGCCGGCCGCCTCGTAGGCGGCGCCGAGATCGTAGTGGAGCGCCTTGGCGGCGTCCTTGGTGACGTGCTCGGAGGAGAGGGCCCGGCGGTAGGCCTGGATGGCCTCCCGCGGCGCGCCCTTGGCCACCTGGCAGATCCCGATCATCGAGAGGCAGTCGACCTCCTTCTTCCGGTCGTTCCCCCGCAGCGCCGTCTCGAACTCGTGGATGGCGTCGTCGAGGAGCCCCATCTCCTTGTAGGCGATGCCGAGATCGTAGTGGGTGGCGCTGTCCTCGGGCTTGACGGTCTGCTCGACCCCCTTCTTGAACTGGTTGAAGACGTCCTCGACGGAGTACTGGAACTCGTCCTCGGCCGGCTCCGGCGCGCCGCCGCCCAGCTCCTCTGCCAGCTCGCGGGCGATGTCGAAGCTCTCGTCGCCGCCGCCGGCGGCCACCAGCGAGGGCGTCTCCCGCACGGGGCCGGCGAGCGCCGGCGGGGCGGCCGGGCGCCGCGCCGGGGACGACCGGCGCTCCAGCTCCGAGAGCCTCGCCTCCACCCCCGGGTGGCCGGGATAGAAGGCCTTCAGGTTGGAGAGGGCCTCGCGGGCCTCGTCGAGGAGCCCCTGCTGGAGGAAGAAGTCGGCCTCGTCCAGCTCGTCGGAGAGGTCGGCCGCCTCCTCCTCGGGCTCCGGGGGCGGAGCCGCCCGGGCCCGGGCCGGCGCCGCGGGGGGCGGGGGGGTCACGAGGGCCGCCGGCGCGCGCCGGGCCGGGGCGGGCGGAGCGGGCGGCGGCTCCGCGAAGACGGGCTCGTCCACCACCTCCTCGGCCGCGGCCGAGGCGATGGCCGCCTCCTCGGCCAGCGCGTCGCCGTCCGGCGCCCGCCGGGGCCCGGGCGGGAGCTCCTCGAGGAGGTCGGGCTCGCCCTCCGCGGCCGCGGCCGGCCCCTCGTCCTCGACCACCTCCTCGCCCTGGGCCCCGGCGGCGGCGAGCGCGAGCGCGTCCTCGTCGCCCTCGGGCGGGGCGCCGTCCAGGGAGAGCTCGTCCACCTCCTCGAGCTCGTCGGGCGCGAGCCGCACCTCCTCCGTCCCGCCCACCGCCGCCGCCAGGTCCTCGAGGGAGGGGTGGCGGGGGGCGATCTGGCGGAGCCGGGCCAGCGCCTCCTGGGCCTTCTCCGCCCGCCCCTTGGCGAGGTGGCCCTTGACCGCCAGCGCGCCCGCCTTGCCCGCTTCGTCCGGGCGGCCGGCGGCGACGTGGATCTCCCGCACCCGCTCGAGCGCCTCCGCCGACTCGGGGTCGATGGCGAGCACCTTGCGCAGGTGGTCGAGCGCCTTGTCGTGGAGCCCGTACTTCACGTAGACGTCGGTCTCGGTGAGCAGCTTCGGGATCGCGTCCGGCCCGCCGGGCGCGGGGAGCGGCGGCGCGGCCGCCGGGGGCGGGGCCGGACGAGGAGGCGTCGGCGGTGCGGCGCGCGCGGCCCCGGGCGGGGGACCGGCGGCGGGCGGCACGGCCGGCCGGGCCGGGGCGGCCGCCGGCGCGGAGGCCGGCCCGAGCGCCGCCAGGGCGTCCTCGTCGTCCGGCGCCAGCTCCTGCACCTTCCGCCAGGTGGAGCGCGCCTCGGCGGCGCGCCCGCTCTCCCCGAGGACCTGCGCCAGCTCCTTGTAGACCGAGAGGGTCTTCGAGGTCTGGCCCAGGTCCCGGAAGGCCTGGGCGAGGAGCTGGAGGGTCTCCACGTGCTTCGGATCCGCCTTGAAGCAGGCCTGGAGCTTGGCCAGGGCCCGCTTGGTGTCACCCTTGGCCAGGTAGATGTTGGCGAGCTCGCGGGTGAGGGAGAGGTCGTCGGGCTGGAGCACCGCGATCCGCTCCGCCACCCGCAGGTACTCGTCGGCGCGGTTGTTCTTCTTGAGGTAGGCGGCGGCCCGCTTGAAGCACTCCAGGGCCGGCCCGGGCTGGCCCGCCCGGGCCTGGAGCTCGCCCAGCTTGATGGAGGAGGCGATGTTGTCCGGGTCGAGCTCGACCATCCGCTTCAGGACGTCGAGGAGCTTCGCCCCGTCCCCCGCCTTCTCCTGGCCGGCCGCCAGGAGCTGGAGCTGGGCCATGGCGTCGCTCATCAGCCCGAGCTGCTGGTACAGGGCGGCGAGCCGCTCGTTCACCCGGAGGTCCTCCGGGTCGAGCTTCACGATCTGCTTGTAGACCGCGACCGCCTTGAGGAAGAACCCCTGCTCCGCGTAGGTCTCGGCCACGCGGGTGAAGGCGTCGGCGGCCAGCTTGGGGTCGCTCTTCTTCTGGTACAGCTCGCCGACCGTGAGCAGGCCCCGGACGTCCTTGGGATCCTCGGCCAGGATCTTCTGGTACGTGGCGATCGCCTTGTCGAGCGAGCCCTTCTGGACGAGCCTGGTCGCCTCGGCAACGATCTTGTTCTTGTCGACAGCCATCTGGCCGGGCGATTGACGCGAGGGGGTGTCCGCGCCTGCGGCGGGACGCGCGGGCAGGCGCGTACCGACGCCGGGCGGGGCCCATGGCGTCTGGCGAGGGTAATGGATGCCGACCAGGCGGTCAAGCAGCGAATCCCGCGTAGCGACGGGAGATTTCGCGTGCGACCGCCCTCGGCGGATGGGGCCGTACGGCCCCCCCGGGGGGCTACCCGGACGCCGTCGCCCGGGAGGTCGGAGCCTCCTCGGGGGCGGGGGGATTCAGGATCTGATCCACGATGCGGGTGTCGTACCGGCCGGCCACGAAGGCGGGGAAGGCGAGCACCCGCTTGTGGAAGGGGATGTTGGTCTTGATCCCCTCGATCACGTACTCGTTCAGGGCCCGCATGGCGCGCCGCAGCGCGATCTCGCGGTTGGCGCCGGTGACCACCAGCTTGGCCACCAGCGAGTCGTAGTACGGCTGGACCTTGTACTGCTCGTAGGCCATGGTGTCGACGCGCACCCCGTAGCCGCCCGGCTGGTGGTAGCCGGTGATCCGGCCCGGCGAGGGGGCGAAGGTGATCGGGTCCTCGGCGTTCACGCGGCACTCGATGGCGTGGTACTGCGGCACCACCGAGGCCTGGGTGCGCTCGAGCTTCTCCCCGGCCGCCAGCCGGATCTGCTCCCGCAGGAGGTCGAGCCCGTAGACCTGCTCGGTCACCGGGTGCTCCACCTGGATGCGGGTGTTCATCTCCATGAAGTAGTAACGCCCCTTCTCGTCCAGGAGGAACTCGATCGTGCCCACGTTGTTGTAGGCGATCCTCCGCATGGCCTTGAGGGCGACCTCGCCCATCTCCCGCCGCAGCTCCGGGGTGACGGCCGGCGACGGCGCCTCCTCGATCAGCTTCTGGTGGCGGCGCTGGACCGAGCACTCGCGCTCGCCCAGGTGGATCACGTTGCCGTGCTCGTCGGCCACGATCTGCAGCTCGATGTGGCGCGGCATCTCCACGTAGCGCTCGAGGTACATCGACCCGTCGCCGAAGGCGGCCAGGGCCTCGGCCGATGCGGTCTCGAAGAGCGGGCGGATCTGGGCCTTCTCGCGGCAGATCTTCATGCCGCGCCCGCCCCCGCCGGCGGCCGCCTTCAGGATCACCGGGTAGCCGACCTCCTCGGCGATGCGCTCCGCCTCCTCCCCGTCCTTGAGCTTGCCGCGGGCGCCCGGGAGCAGCGGCAGCCCGGCCTGCTCGGCGGCCTCGCGGGCGGCCACCTTGTTCCCCATCAGGCGGATCATGTCCGGGCGGGGGCCGATGAACTTGAGCCCCATCTTCTCGACCATGGCCGCGAAGTCGGCGTTCTCGGAGAGGAAGCCGTAGCCCGGGTGGAGCGCGTCCGCACCGGTGACGTCGGCGGCGGCGAGGAGGGCGCGGGGGTTGAGGTAGCTCTCCCGCGACTGCGGCGGACCGATGCAGATGGCCTCGTCGGCGAAGCGGACGTGGAGCGACTCGGCGTCGGCGGTGGAGTGCACCGCCACCGTCGAGACCCCGAGCTCCTTGCAGGCGCGGAGGACGCGGAGGGCGATCTCGCCCCGGTTGGCGATCAGGACCTTCTTGAACATGCGGCCACGCTCCGGCTAGCCGGGGACGATGCGGAAGAGGGGCTCGCCGAACTCCACCGGCGTGGCGTTCTGCACGTAGATCTCGGCGATGGTCCCGTCCTGCTCCGACTCGATCTCGTTCATCAGCTTCATCGCCTCCACGATGCAGAGGGTCTGGCCCTTCTTCACCTTCTGGCCGACGTCGACGAAGGGGGGCGAGTCGGGCGAGGGGGCCCGGTAGAAGGTCCCGACGAAGGGGGACTTCACCTCCACCCCCGGCTTGGCCTCGCCCTTGGCCTCCGCCTTGGGCGCCGGGGTCGCCGGTGCCGCCGGGGCGGCGTGGGCGACCGGGGCGAGGATCGCCGGGGGAGGCGGCGCGGCGGCGAGCACCGGGATCGCCGGCCCGCTCCCGCCGGGGCCGCGCCGGATCACGACCTTCTCCGGCCCCCGCTGCCAGGCGATGTGCGTGACGTCGCTCTTCTCCACCAGCTGCACCAGCTTCTTCACGTCCTCCATGGTGAAGCCGTTCGTGACGACGGCCTCGGGAGTGCGCTCGGGCTGCTGCGGCTTCAGCGATCGGGTCGCCATGGCTGTCTCCTGCTGGAAGCGGGTTCGGGGCGGAGGGAGGGTCGAGCTTAGCCCGCCACGCGCGTCAGGTACTCGCCCGAGCGGGTGTCGATGCGGAGGACGTCCCCCTCGTTGATGAAGAGCGGGACGTTGACCACGTACCCGGTCTCGAGCGTGGCCGGCTTGGTGGCGCCGGAGACCGTGTCCCCGCGGACGCCGGGATCGCACTTCACCACCTTGAGGTCCATCGCGTTCGGGAGCGTCACGCCGATCGCCTTCCCGTTGAAGAACAGGATGTGGGTGGTGGTGTTCTCCTTGATGAAGTTCTTCGCCTCCCCCATCTGTTCCTCGGTGAGGAAGGTCTGCTCGTAGTTCTTGTTGTCCATGAAGTTGTAGTGGTCGCCCTCGCGGTAGAGGTACTGCATCTCCTTCTCCTCGATGTCGGGCTTGCCCACCACGTCGCCGGACTTGAACGTCTTCTCGATGGTCCGGCCGGTGATCAGGTTCTTGATCCGGGTCCGCACGAAGGCCGAGCCCTTGCCCGGCTTCACGTGCTGGAACTCGACGATCTCCCAGGGGTCCTTGTCGATCTCGATCTTGAGGCCGCGCCGGAAGGCGCTGGTGTCCAGGGTGTCGGCCATGTGCTCGCTGCTCCTTCGGAAGGTCTGGGGAAGGGCGGTGTTCGCGCCGCGATCGGCGGACGGGGCGCTCCGCGTGCCGGTCGCCCGCCGCGCCTAGAGCTCGGACCTCAGCTTGGGCGCGGTGACGCGGAGGAGGTAGCGCGCCTTGCCGAAGTTCCCGTCCGGCGCCAGCGCGACCACCATGAAGTACTCGGGGGAGACCATGCGGGCGACGGTCAGCAGCTTCTCGGTCGAGATCGACAGCTCGGAGACCCCGCCCGCGGCGTGGGTCTCGGAGGCCTCGCGAGCGCTCCGGAACAGCCCGGAGTACTCGACCAGGAGCGACTTCACGTCCACCTCGCCCCCGGTCTCGACGTGGGTGTCGACCTCGATCCCGTCCACGCCCATGAGCGAGCAGGCGACGGCCCCGTCGCAGCTGCGGCAGACGTCCTGCAAGTGCTCGCGAAAGCCCATGGTCTCCGCTCCCCCGGCCGAAAAGGCCCGTCATTTCGAGCCCGGACGCGTGGGAGCGGGCCCGTTCTAGCCCGCCCCCGCGCCGGGCGTCAAGGATTGGGGGGGCGGCGCGGCGCGTCAACCGCGGGGCGCGGCCCCGAGGCGCGGCCCCACGCCTAGGGCGTGGCGCAGGCGAAGCTGGCGGTCTGCCCGCTGTTCGGGCAGACGGCGACCGGCACGTCGGTGGCCGGCGTGCAGGCGTAGCCCCCGAAGATCGCGGTCGAGATGTCCACCGGGACGAGGTAGTCGCCGGTCTCGAAGAAGGCCCCTCCGTTGGTGATCCCCGAGGCGCGCAGATGGGCGTTCACCTTGGCGGTGACCGCGCCGAAGGTGGCGAGCGCGTTGGAGAGGAACACGTCCGTGTCGAGCGGGATGATGGTGGCGAAGGTGGTCGCGCTGCCGTTCGCCGGAACGGTCGCCCCCTGGGTGCTCACGGAGGCGTCCGGGATCGCCAGCCCGCCGGCGGGGATCACGATCGTCCCGCTGGCGTCCCGCGCCTCGACCAGGTCGAAGGAGAGGCGCCACTCCCGGATGTAGGCGTCGTTCGCGTTGGTGCGGCCGGCGGTCTCGTCGGCCGTGTTGAGCATCTGGTTGTTGAACTGCATCACGGTCACGAGCTCGTTGAAGACCGTCGGCCCGGAGCCGTCCAGGTTCTGGGCCTTGCGGAGGAAGAGCCCCAGCGACCCGAGGACGTAGGAGCTGCAGGTGGAGGCGAAGGTGCACTGGGTGGCGTCGGTGGGCGGCGAGCAGAGCCCGAACGGCTCGACCGACATCCGGTTGTCGGTGCAGGCGAGCGCCGCGGCGGCGGCGAGGAAGAGGGCGGGGAGGGCGCGGGTCTTCATGGCGACTCCTGGCTACTGACCCTGGGCGACGGTGGTCGCCTGGCGGTTGAGGATCCGCGGGGTGATGAAGATGAGGAGCTCGGTGTGGTCGTCCTCGTCCACGTTGGTCCGGAAGAAGAACCCGAGGATGGGGATGCTCCCGAAGAAGGGCACCGAGGAGACGCGGTTCGAGACCTGCCGGGTGTAGATGCCGCCGATCACGGTGGTCTCGCCGTCCTTCACCAGCACCTCGGTCTCCGCCTCGCGCTTGGAGATCGAGGGCTGCCCGTTGGCGCCGGTGAGCTGCGGGTTGGGGGCGTTGTTGGTGGCCCTGATCTTGAGGAGGATCGAGCCGTCGGCGGAGACGTGCGGCGTCACCTTGAGCTCGAGCTTCGCCTCGATGAAGACCGTGTTCACGCCCGAGGCCGACACCTGCGAGAAGGGGATCGACACGCCCTGCCCGATGGTCGCCTCCTTGTTGTCGATGGTGGAGACCTTCGGCGCGGAGATGGTCTTCACCACGCCGGTGTTCTCGAGCGCGGTGAGGCGGAGGTTCAGGTTGAAGGCCCCGTTGGCCGACCCGAAGACCATGCCGATGCCGCCGCCCGCCCCCTGGCCGATGGCGGCGGGCAGGTTCACCACGTAGTTGGGGGTGCCGGCGGTGCCGTCGCTGGGGGTCTGGCCGGCGGCGCCGGTGGCCAGGACGTTGTGGGGGAAGACCGCGCCGGTGGGGTTCCCGTAGGTCTGGGCGAACGCCGCGTTGCCGCCCCACTGGACGCCGATCGCCTTGCCGAAGTTGGAGGAGGCCTCGACGATCCGGCTCTCGATCAGCACCTGCGGGATCTCGGTGTCGAGGTTGCGGACCAGCCCCACCGCTCGGACCAGCGCCTCCTGCACGTCCTTGACGATGAGGACGTTGGTCCGCTCGTCGGTGGAGACCGCGCCGCGCTCGCTCAGGACGTCCTTCACCCGGTTGGCGACGTCGGCCGCGCGGGCGAAGTTCACCGGGATGATCTGGACCTTGAGGGGGACGAGCGGGAGGCGAGCCTTCTCCGCCTCCGCCCGGGCCTGCTGCTCCTTGGCGATGTCCTCGAACTTCGCCACCCGGATGACGTTCCCCATCTCCTCCTTGCCCAGCCCCTTGGTGCGCAGCACCAGGTCGAGGGCCTGGTCCCAGGGGACGTTGCGCAGGGAGACCGTCACCTTCCCCTGCACGTCGTCGGCCACCACGATGTTCTTCTTGGAGACGTCGGCGATGAGCCGGAGGAGGTTGCGGACCTCGATGTCGTGGAAGTCGAGCGTGATGCGGCGGCCGGTGTACCCACGCGCCTGGGGCGCGCTCGAGGCGGCGTAGCCAGGGGCCTCGGCGGAGAAGCCGGCGGCCTCGGCGGCCGGGGCGGTCACCACCACCGGAGCCTCGGCGCGGGCCTCCTCGCCGGCCTCGAGCCGGGCCGGGGGCGCGGCCTCGGTGAAGGTCCAGGTCAGGCCGCGGGCGGTCTCGGCGAGGCGCTCGGTGGCCTCGCCGCGCACGCCGACCACG
>DATKAL010000187.1:0-28000 GCA_035498135.1 Anaeromyxobacter sp. | reverse complement strand
CACGAGGACCTGCCGCGCCTCCCCCACGCGCTCGAGCGGCTCCGCGCCGTCGAGCTCGCCCCCTTCCGCGCCCTGGCCGCCGCCGGGGTCGCGTCGGTGATGACCGCCCACGTGGTCTTCGACGCGCTCGACCGGGCCCGGCCGGCCACCCTGTCGGCTCCGGTGATGCGTCTCCTCCGGGAGGAGGTCGGGTTCGCGGGCTGCTGCATCTCCGACGACCTGGAGATGAAGGCGGTGGCCGACCACTTCCCGCTCGAGGAGGCGGTCCCGGGTGCGGTAGCGGCCGGGGTGGACGCGCTCCTCGTCTGCCATCGCGCCGAGGTCCAGCACCGCGCCATCGACCTCGTCCGCGGGGCGGTGGAGGGTGGCTGGATCCCCCGAGCGCGTGTGGCCGAGGCGCGCAGCCGGATCGGGCGGCTCCTCGCCTACGCCGGACCGCCGCCGAACCCCCGCGGGGTCCAGGGCGCGCTGCGCACGCCGGAGCACCTCGCCCTCGCGGCGCGGATCCCCGCGCTCCAGGTCGGACACGACCCGACCGCCGCCTGACCCGCCCGGCGGGGCCCGCCCGACTCCTCCCCTCCGTTGTCACGGTGCCATGGCTCGCTCGGCCATGGTCTTCTGGCCGCGGGCACAGCCGCTACGATCGCCACGTGCAGCCGGTCCACTGCCCATACTGCCAGGCATCCCTCGCGGCGAGCTCGGTCCTCGACGCCTGCACCGCCGCGATCCCCCGCAGCGCCATCGTCCGCTTCCGCTGTCCCGGCTGCGGGCGCGAGGAGTGGGCGCGGCTCGGCGGCGGGGAGCTGGCGATCGGAGCGCCCCGGGCGGACTCGGCGCTCTTCCGCCCCTTCGCGGTGGCCGACGAGCCCGACCTGTGCGTCCGCCGGGGCGACGTCTGGCTCGACTGCTGGCACGACGGGTGCCACCGGCGCTTCCCCTGGCGCTCGCTCCCGGCCAGCGCCTGACGCCCACCGGGCCGCTCAGGTGGTCCGGTCGAGGATCTTGAGCGCCACCAGACCGTAGAGGAAGCCGTACACCGCGTGCTCGGGCCGCTGGGCGAGGTGGATCAGCTCGGCCACCGTGCGCGTGCCGTCCGCCCTGGGGAGGAGCTCCGCCTCCCAGCGCTCGAGCTCGACCTCGTGCAGGGCGTAGGCCGGCTGCGGGGAGGGGATGAGCCGGTCCTCGGGGGAGAGGAGGCGGTAGAGCCGCTCCGGCTTGTAGAGCTTCTTCACCCCCCGGGCGATCAGGTTCGCGGGGTGGAGGTCGATCTTGATCGCCTCCTTGGCCGCCCGGTCGGCGAAGTGGATCCGGTACTCGCCCTCCTCCCATCCGAAGACCGAGTAGATGATCGCCTTCACCTGCTGGGCGACGTAGTAGAGCTTCTCGGTCTCCTTGAGGAGCGCCATCTCCACCAGCACGTCGCCGGTCCGGCGCCCGGTCTTGTCCGCCGCCGCCTGGCAGAGCTCGAGCTGGGCGTTGGTGATCTTCCCCACCCGGACCAGGAACGGCCCGAACCGGTCGGTGACCAGGTTGGAGATGGCGAAGCAGGGGCGCCCCTTCTCGAAGTAGATGCTCTTCTTCACCTTCCCCCGCTGGACGGTGAGCTCCCCGGTCTGCTGGGCGAGGTGGAAGGCGGTGATGAGGTCGGGGAGGTTCTCCTCCAGCTTGCCCTCGGTGCGGGAGAGGTCGTGGCGCTGGCGCCGGCCCCGCACGTCGGCGGCGCTCGGGGGCGGGGCGGGCAGGGGAGGCGGGCGCGCCGGGGCGCCCACCGGGGCGGCGGTGACCGGCTCGCCGCGGAGCACGGCCGAGACCTTCCCGTCCTCCGTCAGGGTCACCCGGCCGGTCAGCTCCATGGCGGGGACCGGCTCGTCGGTCTCGACCGCGACCTCCACGTCGAAGTCGGTGAGCGGCGCGGGCCGGGGCGGCGGGGCGGCCCGGGTCGGGGGCGACGACGGGACCAGCGCCCGGAGCGCCTCCATCAGCTTGCGGGCGTCGAAGGGCTTCTCGAAGTAGCCGGCGGCGCCGTGCTGGCTCCGGGCGTCGGCGGCGGCTCGGCCGCCCTTGAAGACGCCGGTCATGAAGACGTACGGGACCTGGGCGTTCCGCAGCGCGTGGGCGACGTCGTAGCCCATCATGTCGGGCAGGAGCACGTCGACCACCGCGGCGGTGGGGCGCTCGGAGGCCACCAGGTCGATGGCCGATCTCCCCTTCCCGGTGGGGAGGGCGATCCAGCCCTCGGACTCGATCAGCCTGGCGAGGAGCGCGAGCAGCTCCTGGTTGTCGTCGACGATCAGGATCTTCGGCGCCATGGCGCCCGCGACCATACCAACGATCCCGGCGCCGACAAAGCGTCCCTCGCCCATGTGGGATCGCCTCGGGCGACGCGGGGCGCGCTACCCTCTCCCCGATCCGGAGGACCCCATGGAGCTCCGCGAGCTGAAGGTGATCGTGACCGGCGCCGCCCAGGGGATGGGGGCGCACTTCGCCCGCCGGCTCGCCGAGGCGGGCGCGCAGGTGGCGGCGGGCGACGTGAACGAGGCGGCCCTGGGGGCGCTGCCCGCGCCCATCCACCACCGGCGCCTCGACGTGACGAGCGAGGCGGACGTGCACGGCTTCGTCGGCTGGGCGGCCGGGGCGATGGGCGGGCTGAACGCGCTCCTCAACAACGCCGGCATCCTCCGGGACGGGCTCCTGGTGCGGCGCGACCGGGTCACCGGCGAGGTGTCCACCCTCTCCGAGGCGGACTGGGACGCGGTGCTGGCGGTGAACCTGACCGGCGCCACGCGCATGGTGCGCGAGGTGGTTGCCCACCTGGCCCGGGTGGGGACGCGGCCCGGGGTGATCGTCAACATGTCCTCCATCGCCCGGCACGGGAACCGGGGCCAGTCGAACTACGTCGCCGCCAAGGCCGCCCTGGCCGCCAACACCCTCACCTGGGCGAAGGAGTTCGCGTCGCTCGGGATCCGGGTGGCCGCCATCGCGCCCGGCATGATCGAGACCCCCATGACCCAGGGGATGAACCCGAAGGCCCGCGACGCGCTGGTGGCCGCCGTCCCGGTGGGCCGGATCGGCACGCCCGAGGACGTCTGGAAGGCGGTCCGCTTCGTCCTCGAGTGCGACTACTTCGACGGCCGGACGGTGGACGTCGACGGCGGCCTCTCGATGTAGCGCCCCTCGCCCTCAGGCCGAGGGCGGCGCCGACGGCGCGCCCGCGACCGGCTCCGGGGCGAGCCGATCCGCTCCCCGGCCGGCGGCGAGGGCCGCCAGCCGCCGCCGGCGGGGCTCGGCGGTGGCGAGGTGGCCGAACGCCACGGCGAGGGAGATGCCGAGGCAGCCGAGCCAGAGGGCGCGGGCGCCGAGGCGCTGGAGCGCCTCGCCCGCCCAGAGCGGCGAGAGGGTGAAGGCCACCCCCCAGGACATCGAGAACGCGCCCTGGTAGCGGCCGCGGAGGGCGGGCGGGGCGAGATCGGCGACCAGGCTGGAGGCGACTGGGAAGCCGACCACCTCACCCACCGTCCAGAGCGAGGTGCCGAGGCCGTAGACCGCCAGGCTGCCCCCGAGGGCGTTCACCCCGTACCCGGCTCCGAAGAGCGCCGCCGAGGTGGCGAGCAGGCGGGCCGGATCGCGCCCCGCCAGCCGTGGGGAGAGGATCGGCTGGAGCACCACCACCCCGGCGCAGTTCACCGCCATGAGGATCGCATAGGACGAGGGGCCGAGCCCGTGGGCGGCCATGTCGACCGGCAGGGCGAGCTGCCACTGGGTGAAGACCACGAGAGCGAGGAGGTGGAGGCCGAGGAAGCCGACGTACGGTCCGTCGGCGAAGACGCGGAGCATGCCGCGCAGGGCCGGCTCGTGGGCGTGCCCGGTCGGCCGGGTCTCCGGGACGCTGCGGACCACGATCACCGCCGCGAGCAGCGAGGTGCCGGCGTCGGCGAGGAAGAGCGCCCGGAGGCTCCGCTCCGCCACCAGGCCCCCGAGGACCAGGCCGATGGAGAGGGCGAGGTTCACCGCCCAGTAGACGAGCCCGTAGGCGCGGGGCCGGTCGCGGGGCGGCACGAGGTCGGCCACCGCCGCGCTCATCGCCGGCCGGTAGAGATCGCCGGAGGCGGAGGCGAGGAAGGCGAGGAGCGAGAGCAGGGCGGAGTCCCGGGCGAAGGCGAGCGATCCCACCGCCGCCGCGCCGAGGAGGAGGCCGGCCAGCATGGTGGCGCGCCGCCCGAAGCGGTCGGCGAGGAGCCCGCCCAGCGGCCCGGCCACGATCATCCCCAGGCCGTACAGGGCGAGGACGCGCCCGGCCTGGTCGGGGGCGAAGCCCCGCTCGCGCACCAGGTAGATGGCGAGGAAGGCCACCACGAAGCTGGCGAGCCGGTTGACGATCAGCCCCCACCAGAGCGCCCAGAAGGCGCGGGGGAGGCCGCCGGCGCGGGCGGCGAGGCTTTCCCGGAGGGGATCCACGGCCCGTCGAATCTAAGCCGGGAGAGCCGGAACGCGCCACGATCGAGGCGGCGCCCCCGGCCGCGCGCCGGAAACGGCGACGGCCGCCCTCGCGGGCGGCCGTGCGTCTTCGAGCGGTGTCGGGGGGCAAGCGGCCCCCCGACCTGGATGGCCGTCGAAGTCCGAGACATCTGACACGCGCCGGGGGCGCGTATCAGATGTCGAAGTACAGCTGGTACTCCAGCGGAGAAGGCCGCATCCGGACCGGATTGACCTCCTTGTCGTACTTGTACTGGATCCAGGTCTCGATCACGTCGTCGGTGAAGACGTCGCCCTTGAGCAGGAACTTGTGGTCCTTGCGGAGGCACTCGAGCGCCTCGTCGAGCGAGCCCGGCATCTTCGGGATGTCGGCCAGCTCCTCCGGCGACATGCCGTAGATGTCCTTGTCGAGCGGCTGGCCGGGGTTGATCTTGTTCTCGATGCCGTCGAGGCCCGCCATCAGCATGGCGGAGAAGGCCAGGTAGCCGTTGCAGGACGGATCCGGCGAGCGGAACTCGATGCGCTTCGCCTTGGGGGAGGGCGAGTACATCGGGATGCGGATCGACGCGGAGCGGTTGCGGGCGGAGTAGGCGAGGTTGATCGGCGCCTCGAAGCCCGGCACGAGCCGCTTGTAGGAGTTGGTGGTCGGGCAGCAGAGGGCGGCGAGCGACGGGCCGTGCTTCAGGATGCCGCCGATGTACCACATGGCGAGATCGGAGAGGCCCGCGTACCCGTCGCCGGCGAAGAGGGGCTTCCCCGCCTTCCAGATCGACTGGTGGACGTGCATGCCCGAGCCGTTGTCGCCGTAGAGCGGCTTGGGCATGAAGGTCACGGTCTTGCCGTGCCGGCGGGCGACGTTCTTGATGATGTACTTGAACCACTGGAGGTTGTCGGCCATCTGGACGAGCGACTCGAACTTGATGTCGATCTCGGCCTGGCCGGCGGTGGCCACCTCGTGGTGCTGGCGCTCGACGTGGATGCCGACCGCCTCCATCACCCGGCACATCTCGGTACGGAGGTCCTGCTGCGAGTCGATGGGGGCGACCGGGAAGTAGCCCTCCTTGTACCGGGGCTTGTAGCCGAGGTTGCCGCCCGCCTCCTCGCGGCCGGTGTTCCACTGCCCCTCGACCGAGTCGACCTTGTAGAAGGCCTGGTTCACGCCCGCGTCGTAGCGGACCTCGTCGAAGATGAAGAACTCGGCCTCGGGGCCGAAGAAGGCGGTGTCGCCGATGCCGGTCGACTTCAGGTACTTCTCCGCCTTGAGCGCGATGTTGCGTGGGTCGCGCGAGTACGGCTCCTTGGTGATCGGGTCGACCACGTTGCAGATGAGCGAGAGCGTGGGCTCCGCCATGAACGGATCGATCACGGCCGTGTGCGCCTGGGGGACGACGAGCATGTCGGAGGCGTGGATCGCCTGCCAGCCGCGGATCGACGATCCATCGAACCCGAGGCCCGCCTCGAACACGTCCTCGGAGAGCTCGTAGATCGGGATCGAGAAGTGCTGCCAGATGCCGACGAAGTCCATGAACTTCAGGTCGACGTAGGTGGCCTTCTTCTCCTTGGCCAGCTCGAGGACCTGCTTCGGGGTGAGATTCGCCATCGCGGACGGTCTCCAGTTCTCGGGGATGAGAAGCGGGGGTTGGTGCGGCGTCGAAATAGCACGGCATGTGCCACGCGGAAACCCCCCGCACGCGACCAAATCCGCGATTCCTGGGGGACACCCTGCTCGTGAAACGGTCACTTGCTGCCCGGTTTTCGGGCAGACGGGGGCACCGCCCGACGGCCCCTCCCGCGCCGCGCGCCAGGCGCTACCGGGGCTTCATGCCCAGGGCGCGCATGCGCTCCCGGAGCGTGTTGCGGTTCATCCCCAGGATCTCCGCGGCGCGCAGCTGGTTACCCTTGGTGCGCGCCAGGGCGCCGGCGATGAGCGGCCCCTCCACCGCCGCGAGCGCCGCCTGGTAGCGCCCACCCTGCGGCGGGGCGCCGTCGAGGATCGACTCGACGAGCCCGGTGAGCCCCCGCTCGCTCGAGGTGGCGGCCGGTAGCAGGCCGATCAGGTCCTTGGCGGTGATGCGCGGGCCGGCGAGCTTGAGGAGGGCGCGCTGGATCACGTTCTGGAGCTCGCGCACGTTCCCCGGCCAGGCGTGGGCGAGGAGGATGGGCTCGGTGTCCTTGGAGAGCGCCAGGGGCCGACCCTTGAGCTGCTCGCCGTACTTGGCGATGAAGTGGCGGGCGAGGAGGACCACGTCCCCCTCGCGCTCGCGCAGGGGCGGGAGCCGGATGGGGACCACCGCCAGCCGGTAGTAGAGGTCGCGCCGGAAGCGCCCATCCTCCACCGAGCGGGCCAGGTCGGCGTTGGTCGCCGCCACGATCCGCACGTCCACCGGGAGCGGCCGCGTCCCCCCCACCCGATCGACCTCGCGCTCCTGGAGGACGCGGAGGAGCTTGGCCTGCAGCTCGATCGGCATCTCGCCGATCTCGTCGAGGAAGAGCGTCCCGCCGCTGGCGAGCTCGAACTTGCCCGGGCGCCGCTCCACCGCCCCGGTGAAGGACCCTTTCTCGTGCCCGTAGAGCTCGCTCTCGATGAGGTCGCGCGGGATGGCGGCCATGTTCACCGTGGTGAACGGGCCGCGGGCGCGGGTGGAGTTGGCGTGGATGGCGCGAGCCACCAGCTCCTTGCCCGTCCCCGACTCGCCCATGAGCAGGACCGTCATCTCGGTCCGCGCCACCCGGCCGATCTCCTTGTAGACCTCGACCATCGCCGCCGAGCGGCCGATCAGGGTCTCGGGGAGCGCGACCTCCTTGTAGCGGCGGGGCTCGGCGTTGGGATCGATCGCGTCCTCGATCGAGCCGGCCGCCGGGCGTTCGCTCGAGGCGAGCTCGTGCCCGTCCACCGGCGGGGCGGCGGCCAGGTCCTTCACGATCCGCTCCACCCGGCCGAGGTCGAAGGGCTTGCCCAGGTAGTCGGCCGCCCCGCGCTTCATGGCCTCCACCGCCGAGCGCATCGTGTCCTCGGCGGTCATCACCACGACGAAGGGGGAGTCGGCCCGGCCGCCGATCTCGCCGAGCAGCTTGAAGCCGTCGTCGCCCGGGAGCCGGATGTCGAGCAGGACGAGGCCGAACCCCTCCCGCCCGCTGCCTCCGGCCTGGAGCTTCTCCCGCGCCTCCTCGGCGCTGCCGGCCTCCTCGCAGGGAACGCCGGCCTTCTCGCAGGTGCGGGCCAGCACGAAGCGAACCGACGGCTCGTCGTCGACGATGAGGACCTTCCGCACTGCTCCTCCTCTTGGGGTGTCCGCCCAGGCTCCAAGCAAGGATGAGGCCAGTCTGCCACCAGAACGGGCAAACCCGTCGGCTCTGGACGGGGATGGCCGAGGCTCCGGATGGGGCGACCCGGCGCCCCGGACGAGCCGGAGCTGAGCTACGGAACGTCGAGGGGGAGGTAGAGGTTGGCCTCGGCGCCGCCCACGCCCCCGGGCCGGTTCTTCACCTCGATCCGCCCTCCGTGTGCCTCGACGATCCGCCGCGAGATGGCGAGGCCGAGCCCGGTCCCGTGGGGTTTCGAGGTGGCGAAGGGCGTGAAGAGCCGGGCCAGCATCGGCTCGGGGATCCCCGGACCGTTGTCCTGGACCGAGATCCTCGCCAGGGGACGGGTCCGGCCGCTGGCGGTGCGGAGCCGGAGCGAGGCCACCCCGGTCTCGAGGGCCACCTGGGGTGCGTCCCGCTCCGCCACCGCGTCGACCGCGTTGCGGACCAGGTTGAGCATCACCTGGGTGAGCTTCTCGTCGTCGCCGAGCACCGGGGGGAGCGAGGGGTCGTAGCGCTCGAGGAAGACCACGCGGTCGGCCCCCGGGATGCCGCGGGCCAGGACGAGCACGTCCCCGATCACGTCGTGGATGTTCACCGGCGCGCTCTGGAGGGCGGCCGGGCGGGCGAGGTCGAGGAGCTCCCGCACCAGCCCGTCCACCCGACGCGCCTCGCGGGCGATCACCTGGGCGTACTCGCGGGCCGAGCCCTCCGCCTCGCGGGCGAGCAGCTCGGCCGACCCCTGCAGGCCGGCGAGCGGGTTCTTGATCTCGTGGGCGAGCCCGGCCGCCAGGGCCTCGAAGTCGAGCGCCCGCTCGGAGGAGCGGCGGACGCGCAGCACGATCACGGCGCCGGCGCAGACCGCGCCGTCGAGGAGCGGGTTGGCCTCGACCGAGACCGGCTGGCCCGGGTCGCGGGGGCTCGGGAAGTCGAGCGACTGGCTCTCCTGCGAGAGCCGGGCGCGCTCCGCCAGGACGGCGATCTGCGGCCCGCCGGGGAGCGCCCGGACCGGGAGCTCGACCGCGCGCTCGCGGGAGCGGCCGAACAGCTCCTCGGCGGCCGGGTTGAGGTGCAGGACCCCGCCGTCGGCGCCGACGACCACCACCGCGTCGGCGATCGAGTCCACCGCCGCGCGCGCCAGGGCGGCGGAGAGGAGAGGGGCCTTTCCGATGCGCGACAAGCGACGGACCCGCGCGTCCCCGCCGCGGCGGCGCCGGGACGGGGACGGGCCGGGCTAGAGGGCCTCGTCTCCGCGCTCGCCGGTGCGGATCCGGATGACCTCCTCCACCGGCACCACGAAGATCTTCCCGTCGCCGATGCGGCCGGTCTTGGCGGCGCGCTCGATGACCTCCACCACGCGCCCCACCAGGTTGTCGGAGACGACCACCTCGACCTTGACCTTGGGGAGGAAGTCGACCACGTACTCCGCGCCCCGGTAGAGCTCGGTGTGCCCCTTCTGCCGCCCGAAGCCCTTCACCTCGGTCGCGGTGAGGCCGGCGACGCCCACCTCGGACAGAGCCTGCTTCACCTCGTCCAGCTTGAACGGCTTGATGATGGCCTCGACCTTCTTCACGCCTCACCTCACGAAGTTGGTGACGTCCGACGCTACGCTCCCGTGGCGCGACCGGTCAAGGATGCCGTGAATACTCGGCTTCGCGGCCAGATGCCCGGAACCCGGGCGGGCCGCTGCCCGGAGATCGTGCAGGCCTCCGGCCTCCACCGCTCGCTCCTCTCCTGGGCCCGGGCGGGCACGCGGCCCGGCATGCCGGGCCCGCTGCCCGCGGCGGGCGTCGAGCCCTGCGGTGCAACGGCCAGGCCACGGGCCGCGCACCCGGTCCACGTCGAGGGCCCGCGCCGGCCGGGGGCGCGTAGAATCCGGCGGGATGCAGACCGCCCTCGCCGTGCTCGGCGTCGTGCTCCTCGCCGGCGCGGCCACCGCCCTCCACTGGCTCTTCTGGACATGGCGGCTCGCCGTCCCTCCCCGGGAGGACGAGCTGCTCGCCGCGCCCACCCGCGACGGCTGGCTCCTCGCCCTCGGCCACAACCGGCCGCGCGGCGCGGCGCGCCGCCCTCCGGTCCTGCTCGTCCACGGGATCGCCATGAACCGGCAGGCGTTCGAGTTCGGCCTCGAGCGCTGGGCGCTCGCGCCCTACCTCGCCCGGGCCGGGCTCGACTGCTTCGCCCTCGATCACCGCGGCCACGGCGGCTCGCGGCGCGCCCCGGGGCACGTCCCCCGCGCCCCCGCCCGCTGGTCGCTCGACACCTACCTCGCCGAGGACGTCCCGGCCGCGCTCGACGCGATCCGCGCCCGGACCGGCGAGGAGCGGGTGCTCTGGGTGGGCCACAGCCAAGGAGCGCTCATCGGGCTCGCCGCCTGCGCCCTCTACCCGGAGCGGATCGCCGGGATCGTGGCCCTGGCCGGGCCCGTCCGCTTCGACGCCCAGCCCCGGGTCCGCAGGCTCCTGGAGCGGCGGCTCCTCGGGCTCGAGGGCCGGATGGCGCGGTTCGCCGCCCGCATGATCGCCCCCTTCGCCGGCCTCTGGCACCCGCCGCTCGCTGAGCTCGCCATCCGGCACCGGAACGTCGAGCCGCGCGTCTCCCGCCGACTCCTGGCGAACGCCATCGAGGACCTCCAGCCGGGCGTGGTGGAGCAGTTCCGGACCTTCTTCCGGGAGGACGCCTTCCGCTCCATGGACGGGGCGACCGACCATCGGGCCGCCCTGGCGCGCTGCCGCCAGCCAGCGCTCTTCGTGGCCGCCGAGCGGGACGGGCTCGCCCCGCCGCCGGTGGTCGAGGCGGCGCACCGGCTCTGGGGCGGGCCGAAGCGCTACGTCCTCTTCGAGCGGGGCTTCGGCCACACCGACCTGCTCCTCGGCCGGGACGCGCCCGAGGTGGTCTTCCCGGTGGTGCTCGAGTTCCTGCTCGGGCTCTCCCGGGAGGCCGGGGGCGCGCCGAGGGGGGAGCCGGTGGGGGATTCGCGGTAGCATCCGCGGCGTGCGCCGCCGCTTCGCCCTCGCCGCCGCGCTCCCCGCGCTCATCTCCCTCGCGGCCATGGCGCTGGTGGCCGACCGCCTCGCCCGGCGCGCCCTGGAGGCCGAGCTCGACGCCCGGCTGGTGGCCGCCGCCCAGGCGGCCGCGGCCGCCGTCCCGGTGGGCGTGGCCCGGCTCGTCCCCGGAGACGAGAAGACCCGCACCGCCGCCCTGGTCCGGGCCCGGCTCGAGGCGCTCGCCGCCGCCACCGGCACGCGCCTGCTCGTGGTCCGCACCGACCGGACCGCGCTCGCCGACTCGAGCGGCCGCTCCCGCATCGGGGCGGTGGTCCCCGCCCTGGAGGCGGACCGGCTCGAGATCGCCCTGGCGGCGCAGGGGAAGGCGGTGGCGAGCCAGGTGCTCTTCGAGGGATCGGACGGGCGGCTGCACAAGACCGGCTACGCCCCGCTCCGCGACGCGGGCGGGACCGTGGTGGCGGTGGTGGGGGCGGATGGGACCGCCGCCTCCTTCGAGACGCTGCGCCGCTTCCGACGGCTCCTCGCCACCTTCGCCGTGGCCGGGGCGGTGCTCGGGGCCCTGGTGGCGGCGGGGGCCTCGCTCTCGGTGACCCGGCCCCTCACCCGCCTCACCGAGGCCGCCCGGCGCATCACCCGGGGTGACCTCGAGACTCCGCTCTGGCCGCGCCGGCGCAAGGACGAGATCGGCACGCTCCGCGACACCCTGGAGGAGATGCGCCGGGCGCTGCGGGCCCGGGACGAGGAGCGGGAGACCCTCCTCGCCGGGATCGCCCACGAGGTGCGCAACCCGCTCGGCGCCCTGGACCTCTTCGCCGGGCTCCTCGCCGAGGAGGTGAAGGGCGACGGGGAGGCCGCGCACGTGGCCCGGATCCGGGCGGAGCTGCGGGCGCTCTCCAAGGTGGTGGAGGAGTTCCTCGGCTACGCGCGGGCCCGGCCCCCCCTCCGCGAGCCGGTCGAGCTGGGCGCGCTCCTGGCCGAGGTGGGCGAGATCGCGGCGCCGCTGGCGGGCGCGCACCGGGTGGCGCTCGCGGTCGAGGGAGCGGGCGAGGCGCGCGCCGACCGGGAGCAGCTCCGGCGGGCGGTGGTGAACCTGGTGCGGAACGCGGTCGAGGCCTCGCCGGAGGAGGGCTCGGTCGAGGTGGCGGCGCGGGCCGAGCGCGGCGAGGCGGTGATCGAGGTGCGCGACCGCGGGCCGGGCCTGTCGCCCGAGGCCCGGGCCAGCCTGTTCCGCCCCTTCTTCACCACGAAGGAGCGGGGGACGGGGCTCGGGCTCGCCCTGGCGAAGAAGGTGGCCGAGGCTCACGGCGGCACGCTCGACCTCGGGCCGCGCCCCGGCGGCGGGACGCTCGCCCGGCTGGTGGTCCCCGAGGGTCCCTGAACCCCGATTCGCGACTCTCGGTCACCTTCGTCACCTCGAATCGCGTCATGGTTCGGGAAGGTCACCGATCAGCGGCCGATCGTCACCGCGCCGGCCCGCAGCCGCAGGAGGGCGACGCTCCCGTCCTCCCCCACCTTCAGGTCGACGAGCGCCGCCGAGCGGACCGCCCGGAGGGCCTCGTCCACCTCGTGCCGCCGCGCCTCGGGGACGTAGAACCGGCCCGCCGACGGGATGCGGACCCGCCCTCGCTCGACCTCCACCCGGATCGCCACCTGGCCGGGGGCGGGCACCGGCCGCCCGGCCCGCACCTCCACGCCGCTCCAGGCGGGCGAGCCCGGGGCGAGGACCAACCAGGCCTCGCCCTCGCCCAGCCCGGCGGCGCGGGGCGCCTCCTCGGCCCGGTAGCGCAAGGTGACGTAGTAGCCGGAGAGGAGGTCGTAGGGATCGACCGGCATGGTCTCGAGGGTGACCTCGGTGCCAGCGAGGCGCGCCCGCGCCTGCCGGAGCGGGATGGCGGCCAGGATCCCGAGCTGGAGGAGGACCACCGCCCCGAGGGGCCAGGACCTACGCCACATCGCTCACCTCCCGCCGGTGCCGGCGCCGCTCGAAGGCGAGGCCGACCGAGAGCACGGCCGCGCCGCAGGCGATGAAGGCGGCCCCCTTGAGCCAGAGCACCACCTCGGTCTCCAGGAAGCGGGCCAGGACCAGGAGCCCGGCGATCGCCATCCCCTCCCAGAACGGGCCGCGCTCGAGGTAGCGGAGCCCGCGCACGATCCGGCCGAGGGCGAGGAAGGCGAGGGCCAGGTTCGCCACCAGGGCCGTCCCCACCCCGCCCTCGAGCCCGTGCCCGAGGGCCAGGGCGACGGTGGTGGCGGCGAGGAGGAAGGCCTCTCCCCGGGCGAGCGGATCGACGTCCGGGCGGCGCAGCCCGGCGAGCAGCGCTCCGGAGGCGGCGAGGAGCGCCGGCAGGGCGGCGGCGAGGAGGAGGGGGGGCACCGCTCCCCGCAGGCGCAGCTCCCGGGCGAGCGAGGAGAAGGAGAGCAGGAAGGCGACCAGGGCGAAGCCGAGGCGGCCCACCACCCGGACCGCGGCGGCGATCCGGACGGCGGCCTCGCCTCGCGCCAGGAGGGGCGCGCAGGCGAGGGCAGAGGCCACCGCCGCCGGGACGAGGAGGAGCCCGCCGAGGAAGTCCGGGTAGCGGCCGTGCGCGGCCTCCCCGGGCACGGCGGCGAGGAGGACCGCCGGGAGGCCGAGGGCCGCCAGCACCGCCAGGGCGCGCGAGCGCTCCCGGAGGGCGACGGCGAGGGAGAGGGCGGCTACCCCGTAGCCCACCGCGATCCCCGCCCGCGGGTGGTCGTGGGCGAGCCCCGGGCCCCAGACCCCCAGGGCGAGCACCACCGCCAGGAGGTGGTGGGGGAGGCTCCGGTAGAGGAGCGCGGCGGCGAGCGCCCCGCCGGCGAAGGCGCCGAACGCGCCCCACCAGACGCCGCTCACGTGAAAGATCTGGGCGACGAGCCCGATGTCGGCGCCGAACACCAGCGTGCCGAGGAGGGTGAGCGCGTGGCCGAGCCGCGGGGCGCGTCCGTTCCCCTTCCAGAGCGCGAAGCCGGCGGCGTGGCAGCCGACCAGGGCGAGGCCGAGCACCACCAGCTTGGCGGCGACGCCCATCGCCTCCCAGTTCCAGGCGACCAGGGAGACGACCCCCGCCCCGACGAGGAGCGCGCCGAGCACGTACACCGGCAGGAGCCCCGGCCCGTCGGTCGGGAGCTCGGCGAGCCGGTAGCGCGCCTCCAGGGCGGCGGCCGCGTCGGGCGAGACCAACCCCTCCTCGCGCCAGCGCGGCAGCTCGCGGCGCAGCCCCTCGCGGAACCGCCTCGACCCGTCGGTCATGGGACCTCCCCCGGGCAGCGTAGCACCCGAGGGGAGGGAGGGGAGCGCCTAGCTCCTCGGCGCGCCCGGATCGCCGCCGACCGTCAGCGTGTCGAGGGCCTCGGCGAGGCCCGGGTGCTCGGGCGCCTCGTGGAGCGCCGCCTGGAGCCACTCCACCGCCGGGGCGAGCCGGCCGGCGGCGCTCTCCGCCCGCGCCAGCTCGAGGTAGAGCGCGGCCCGGGCCGGGCCGGCGGGCGGACGCCCCTCGACCGACTCCGGGGGCGCCCAGCCCTCGCCGGCGAGCAGGCGGGCCCAGCCCGCGTCGGTGACCTGGAGCCGGCCCTCCTCCACCAGGCCGCGGGCGAGGAGGGCGATCACCGCCCGGCGCAGCTCCCGTCCGCGCTCCGGCTCGCGCCCGAGGAGCTCCTCGGCGGTGACGCCGTCGCGAGCCGCCCGCAGGGCGTCGAGCTCCGGCCGGGAGAAGAGCGTCCCCACGTGCGGGGGCCGGCCGAGCCGCAGGCGCATCGAGGGGCGGAGCGCGGGCGCCTGGGCGAGGGCGGGATCGGACCCGACCAGCCGCTGGACCAGCCGCTCGCGGTCGGTGGCGCCGGCGCGCGTGAACTCGAGGCCGATCCGGTGAGGGGAGGCGGGGGTCGACCAGGCGACCGTGGCCGCCAGCGAGAGCGCGCCGGCGGGAGGCGGGAGGCTGAGCGTCACGTAGACCGCCTGCCCCCGCCGGAGCGAGAAGGAGGTGGCGAGCTGGCAGCCGCCCGCTGCGAAGTCCTCGGTCACGACCTCGGAGCGCTTGGCGCCGAACGCCAGCAGCGCGGGAACGCGGAGGAGCAGGCGGGGCGCGCGGCGGACGTCGGCGCGAGGGAGCATGTGATTAGCAAACACTCTCGCGCCGAGATCGCCTGACCGATTTGGGGAGTGGTTCCCGGTGCCGCGCCCCGGGAGGGACGCGTGTCCCTCAGAGATAGGGCGAGAAGAGCCTGGCCACCCCGTCCCGCAGCCGGAGCGCCAGCGCGCGCCGGTCGACCTCGGCGAGCGAGAGCTCGCGGGCCCCGGCGATCTTCCCGTCGATGAGCGCGTCGAGCGCCGCCGCCAGGCTCGGGTCGTAGAGCTCCACGTCGAGCTCGAAGTTGAGGCGGAGGCTGCGCGGATCCCAGTTGGCCGAGCCGAGGAGCGACCAGACGCCGTCCACCGTCATCGCCTTGCTGTGGTCGAACGGCGAGGGAGTGAGCCAGACCCGGCACCCGCGGTCCAGCACCTGCCAGAGCTGGGCGGTCTGGGCCCACTGGACCAGCGGGAGGTTGCTCCGCTCCGGGAGGATCACCTCCACCTCCACCCCGCGCAGCGCGGCGACGTTCAGGGCGGCGAGGAGCGGCTGGTCGGGGAGGAAGTACGGGGTCACGATCCGGACCCGCCGCCGGGCCGCGGCGAGCGCCCCGAGGAGCAGCCAGCGGAGCGCCTCGAAGTCCTCGTCCGGTCCGTCGGGCACCCCGCGGGCGAGGATCGGGCCGGCCGAGGGGAGGAGGGGGAAGATGGCCTCGCCGTCCAGCGCCTCGCCGGTGGTGAAGAGCCAGTCCTCGGCGAAGGCCGACTGCAGGTGGGCGACCACCGGCCCCTCCACCCGGCACTGCAGGTCCATGAAGGGCGGAGGCCCGCCCGCGGCGGCGAGGAAGTCGTCGCGCACGTTCATCCCTCCGGTGAAGGCGAGCCGGCCGTCGGCGACCAGGACCTTGCGGTGGTTCCGGAGGTTCACGAAGGGGAGCCAGCCGGGGGTGAGGCGCGGCAGGAAGAGCTCCGTCCGGACCCCGCGCCGGCGGAGCCGGTGGTGGATGGGAGGCCAGCGGTAGCGCGCTCCCACGGCGTCGACGAGCACGCGGACGTGCACCCCCCTCGCCTGCGCCCTCGCCAGCGCCTCCACGAACGCGTCCCCGGCGCGCCCCGGGTCGAAGATGTAGGTGCAGAAGGTGACCGAGCGCTCCGCCGCGTCGATGGCGGCGAGCATCGCCGGGTAGGCCTCCGCACCTCCGGAGAGGAGGACCACGCGGTTGCCGGCCACGAGCGGCCGGCGGACCACGGTGTCGGCGAGGCGGACCAGCGGCCAGAGGTGGGCGGCCTCGGGCGGAAGCGGCGGCGGGGGGGGGCGCTCGCCCGGCCGGGCCCGGACGTCCGGAAGCCGGAGGGACTGTGCGCGCCGGCGGATCCGGTTGACGCCGAAGACCAGGTAGGCGGCGGCGCCCAGGACCGGGGCGAGCCAGATGAGCGCGACCCAGCCGAGCGCCGAGCGGACGTCCCGCTTGTGGAGGACGACGTGCCCCGAGGCGGCGAGGCTCACGCCCAGCGCCAGGACGACCGCGACGGCGCTCCACACGTCCCTCACCACCCGGCGAGTGAAACATCGTTCCGGCCGGGAGTCGAGCAAGGGGACGGCTGGACCGCGGCGAAGGGGCCTCACCGGCCGCCGCAGGCCACCACGCCGACCCAACCGGGCCCCGGGAGGAGTCGTAGGCGGCCGGCGACGGCCAGGCGTAGATTGAGACTCCGAGGGGTGGCCCCGGCCGTGAGTGCGAGGCGGGGGCCCGATCACCACATGGAACGTCCGACCGCGCCCGGCCACCTGCTCCTCCCGCTCGCCTCCGCGCTCGCCGCCCTGCTCGCGGGCTGCAGCCACCCGGGGAGCTACGTGCGGGTGGAGGACCTGAAGCCGTCGGCGGGCGAGGGCGAGTACCGGATCTCGGAGAACGACGTCCTGGGCGTGCGCGTCTTCAACCAGGAGTCGCTCTCGCTCGACAAGACCCGGGTCCGCGACGACGGCAAGATCGCCGTGCCCTTCCTCGGCGACGTCGAGGCCGTGGGCCGGACGCCCGTGGAGCTCGGGAAGCAGATCCAGGCGCGGCTCAAGACCTTCGTCGTGAACCCGGTGGTGACGGTCACGGTGGAGGAGATGCGTCCGCTCCGGATCCCGGTGCTGGGCGAGGTGACGAAGCCGGGCCTCTACGATCTCGATCGGGAGGCGGGCGTCCTCGCGGCCCTGGCGGCGGCCGGCGGCATGACCCCCTTCGCCCATCGGGACGAGATCTTCGTGCTCCGCTACCGGACCCCGATCGGCGAGCCCTGGCCCCAGCGGATCCGCTTCGACTCGAAGTCGCTCTCCCAGGGCGACCGGGCCTCGGCGTCCTTTCGGCTGCGGGTCGGGGACGTGGTGCTGGTCGAGTGACGGCAGCGCGACGGAAGGCGCGTCAAGCTGCCCGACCCCATCCTGGCGGTTTCACCGCGCCGCCTTTCTTGCTTCCATGAGGCCGCTCCGCGCGGTGGCCTTGGGGCGCGCGGTGCGCAGCCTTCGCGGCGGCGAGTCGACTCGACGAAGGGTGAACGTCACCGACCACGCCGTCGCCGCCCGGCTCTTGCGCGCTCTCGACCCCCCCTGAGCGCGTGGAGGTGGCGCGGGGTGCGGTCGTCGCAGCCGCACCCCGCGCCTGTCGATGCCGGGAAGGCCCGAGCCGGACGGAGACGATCCCCCATCGGGAGCGCAAGAGCGGGCGATCGCCTCCCCGGAGGGCCGCGAGCTGGCCTGGGGGACCCGCCGGAGGATGCGCCGGGGGGGAACACCCCGGCCGGCCCCACGCCCCCTCCCCGGGGCTGGCGTACGATCACGTCGCGCCGATCCGGTGGCCGGAGGCGGCAGCTCCCGGTCGGATCCAGCGCGGGGGAGGTGCCCCCATGAAGAGATGGCGGAAGATCTGCTGCGGGATCGACTTCTCCGAGCCGTCCCGGATCGCGATGCTGCAGGCGGCGGAGCTGGCGCGGGACTCCGGCGGCGAGCTGCTCCTCGTCCACGCCTACGCCAAGGCGCACGCCACCCTGCTCGCCACCGACCTCATCGCCCCGGCCGACGCGGAGGCGATGGAGGAGCTGGTGCAGGAGCTGGAGCGGAAGCTCGGCGGCTGGAGGGACGAGGCGGCCAGGATCCGCGGCGGGCCGGTGGACGCGCGGGTGGTGATCGGCGACCCGGCCTCGGAGCTGCTGGCCCTGGCGCGCGCCGAGCAGGCGGACCTGCTGGTGGTCTCCACCCACGGCCGCACGGGGATCGCCCGGGCGGTCCTCGGCTCGGTCGCCGAGCGGGTGGCGCGCGAGGCGCACTGCTCGGTGCTCGTGGCCCGGCGGCCGGCGGCCTGACCGCGACCGCCGCCCCGCCCCGGGGCCGCGGTCTTGTTATGCTCCGGGCCGATGGCCCGGATCCTCGTCGCCGACGACCACGACGCCTTGCGCGAGGGCATGACGCTCGCCCTCACCCGGCTCGGGCACGAGGTGCTGGCGGTGAAGGGCGGGGCCGAGGCGATCGCCGCCTACCGCAAGCGGCCGGCGGACGTGGTGGTCACCGACCTCCGGATGATCCCGGTGGACGGGATCGAGGTCGTGCGCCGCCTGCGGGGGGAGGACCCGGACGCCACCGTGCTGGTGGTCTCGGCCCACGGGACCATCGCCGCCGCGGTGGAGGCGATGCGGGCGGGGGCGATCGACTTCCTGGAGAAGCCCTTCAGCCCGGAGGTGCTGCGCGCCCGGGTGGAGAAGGCGATCGAGATCGCCCGGGAGCGGCGCGGCGCGACCGCCGCCCGGGCCCGCGCCGACGCCTTCGAGGAGGACCTGGTCCGCGAGCACGATCCCCACGCCCTGGTGGGCAGCTCCGAGCCCATGCGGCGGGTGCTGGAGCAGCTCCGGAAGGTCGCGCCCACCGACGCCACGGTCCTCGTCCTGGGAGAGTCGGGCACGGGCAAGGAGCTGGTGGCGCGCGCCCTCCACGGCGGAAGCGGGCGCCGGGAACGGCCCTTCGTCTCGGTCTCCTGCGCCGCCATCCCCGAGGGGCTCCTCGAGTCCGAGCTGTTCGGCCACGAGAAGGGGTCCTTCACCGGGGCGGTCCGGCGGAAGCTCGGGCGCTTCGAGCTCGCCCACGAGGGGACGCTCTTCCTCGACGAGGTGGGGGAGATCCCGCCCGCGATCCAGGTGAAGCTCCTCCGGGTGCTGCAGGAGCGGCGCTTCGAGCGGGTGGGCGGGGAGGAGACGGTGGCCGTGGACGTGCGGGTGGTGTCGGCCACCAACCGCGACCTCGCCCGGATGGTGGCCGAGGGGCGGTTCCGCGAGGACCTCTACTACCGGCTCAACGTCGTGCCCATCGCCCTCCCGCCGCTCCGGGACCGGCCCGGCGACGTCGAGGAGCTGGCCCGCTCCTTCCTCAGGCGGGCCGCGCCGCGCATCGGCCGGAAGGTGAGCGCCTTCTCCCCGGCGGCGCTCGAGCTCCTCCGCCGCCACCGCTGGCCGGGGAACGTGCGCGAGCTCGAGAACGTGGTGGAGCAGGCGCTGGTGTTCGCCGAAGGGGAGGAGGTCCGGGCGGAGGACCTGCCCGAGGGCGTCCGCCGCGGCCCCCCGCCCCCCGCGCTGCCGGTGCCGGCCGGCGACCGGAGCCTGACCGAGATCCTGGAGGGGCTGGAGGAGCAGCTGATCCTCACCGCCTACGAGAAGGCCAAGGGGGTCAAGGCGGAGACCGCCCGCCTCCTCGGGATCAAGCCGTCGGCCCTCTACTACAAGCTGGAGAAGTACGGGATCGTGAAGCCCGGCGAGCGGCCGGAGGAGGGGGCTTGAGCGCCCTCCTGCTGGCGCTCCTCCTCGCCGGGACGCCGCCGCTCACCTGCCCGCCGGGACACGAGCGCCGCGGCGCCGCCCCGACCGACGGCTACGCGCAGTGGTGCGAGGGGGTGGATCCCTACGGCAACGGCTGGCGCGACGGCCCGGCCCGCACCTGGTACGACGATGGGGCCCCCTGGATCGAGGAGACCTGGCGCGAGGGCGAGCGCGACGGGCCGTTCCTCGAGCTCCACCGGAACGGGAAGAAGGCGCGCGAGGGCGCCTTCGTCCACGGGCGCAAGGCGGGGCGCTGGCGCACCTGGTACGAGTCGGGGGAGCTCGAGGAGGACTCCTGGTTCGTCGGCGGGGTCCGGCAGGGGGAGTTCGCCTCCTACTTCCCGAACGGGAGGCGGCGGACCCTCGGCCGGCACTGCGGCGGCGCGCAGTGCGGGCGGTGGCGGACCTTCTCCGAGGACGGGCGGGAGGTGGGGACGGTCGACTACGGCGAGCAGACGGCCACCCCCTGACGGCGGACCTCGGCGGGGCGCGAGCTTCGGATTTCCGAGGGTGCCGCGACGGGTTTGCACCGCCCGACTCCCTCGCCAGCCCCCGAACCCGCGGGAAACCGGCCGTCCCGGCGGCGGCACGGCGGTTGCTCCTCCAGCTCGCGCCGATGATCGCCTGCCTCGCCCTCCTCCTCGTCCTCTCCGCGCCCGCCGCGCCGGCCGACCGTGCCCGCGCCGAGCTCGACGCCCTGGCGGTCCGCATCGAGCTGCTCAAGAGCCGGCGCCTGGCCGGGCAGGACGTGGGGCGGGAGCTCGACCGCTTGCTCGTCCGGGCGGAGGAGCTGGCGGCCGAGATCGAGCGGCGGGAGGCGACCGCCCCGCCCGCCGGCGCCCCGGCCGAGGACCTGCGCGAGCAGGCCGACGCCCTCCAGGACGAGGCCGACCGGCTCGCCGCCGCCCTCGCCGCCCTGGACGTCCGGATCGGCGACCTCCGCCGGGCGGCCGGCCCGGGCGCGGGCGGCGGGATCACCACCGGCGCGGCGGTGGCGGGCGCGGCGCCGTCGGCCGAGGCGGCCCGGATCCAGGAGCTCTTCCAGGAGCGGGCGCGGCTCGCGGCCCGGCTGGCGGCCGTGCGGTCCGCCGCCGCCGCCGTCGAGGCGGAGCTGCAGCGCGGCGAGCGGTAGTCAGATCGTTCGGATGCGCCTGCGCGGGCCTTGCCCGCGGGGCGGGGCGGCACGCCCCCGTCGCCTACGACGTCTTCGTCCCGCTGCGGCGCAAAGCCCGCTCGGCCTCGAGGTAAGCGTCGAACTGCGCCGAGGGGACGGGCATCGCCAGCCAGGTGGCGACGAGCGTCCCGTCGCCGAGCGGGATCGCCTGCTCGACACCGGGCGTCAGCGAGATCTTGCCGCGGGTCGAGACCGCCCGCTCCGGGATCCAGAGCTCGTAGTCGAGGGCGATCTCGCCGGTGGGCTCGCGCTCGGCCTCGACCCGGAAGGCGAGCCGGACGACGTCCGGGCGCGACGGGTCGTGGAGCACCAGCTCGGCGGTCTTTCCCCGGGGAGCGATGAGGCGCGGGCGAGCGACCAGCGAGCCACCCGAGTCGGTGAGCTCGAGCGCCACCAGCTGCCCGGCCGCGCCGATCTCGCGCTCGGTCCGCACCCGCTCCACCGCGCGCGCGGTCCGGACCGCGACCTCGGCCGACGCCCCGCCGAAGGCAAAGGCGGCCACGAGGAGGAGGCCGATCCGGATGGAACGCGTGGCGCGTGGGTACATGTTCCCGGCCAGGCTGCAACGCACGTGCCCCAGGCGAGGGCGCGCGAATCCAGGTCCTTAGCGGATCCTGAGCCCGCCGGCCACCCGCCGGGGCGTGGCTTTCCGGCGACACCCGCTCGGAAATCCGACGGGCAGGGGAGGGTCAGGCCGCTCGCCAGCGCCCGTCCGAGCCAAACGCGCGCCCCTCCGCCCGGAGCTTCTCCAGGGTGGCGAGGCAGCTCCGGGCCGCCACCGGGTGGATCGCCTCGGGCGTGTCCGCGTAGGCGCGGGCGGTGATCTCGGCCAGGCTCCCCTCCTCGCCGAGGGCCTCGAGCACGAGCGCCTCGCGCGCTCGCCGGTGCTCGAGGTAGGCGGCGAGCCGCCCGGGCGCGTCGGGGGCGGGCGGGCCGTGGCCGGGGTAGAGCGTGCGCGCCCCAAGCCTCTCCAGCCGGGCGAGCTGGCGGACGTACTCCGCCATGTCTCCCTCGGGCGGGTCGATGACGATGGTGGAGAGGGTGGAGAGCATGTCGCCGCAGACCAGGGCGCCGGTTCGCTCGTCGTGGAACGTCAGGTGCTCCCGGGCGTGGCCGGGGGTCTCGAGGACGCGGAAGCGCCCGCCGAGGAGGTCGCCCTCCCGCAGCGGCTCGATCCGGACGCCGGGCAGGCGGCCGGCGGCGAGCGGGTGGGCCCGGACCGGCAGGCGCCGGCTCGCCGCCAGGGCGGAGACCGCCCCGACGTGGTCGGGGTGGGCGTGGGTCAGCCAGACCGCGGTGGCCGGCCGGCCCTCGGCGGCCAGCTCGTCGAGGAGCGCGAGGAGCCGGGCCTGCTCGCCGGGCTCGGGCGAGCCCGGGTCGACCAGGGCGAGCCCGTCGCCGTCCGGCACCAGCCAGCAGTTGGTGTGGGTGGCCGGGGGGAGGGTGGGCGACCGCAGCGCCGCGAGGAAGAACCCTCCCTGGAACTCGATGCGCCGGGAGACCGGGCCGTCGCGCTGGGGCGGGTCGCGCAGGCGCGCGACGTCGACCGGGCCGGGCGCCGCCAGGACGCGGAGCGCGTGCAGGTTGGGCGGGTGGAGGAGGAGGTCGCCCCGGGCCCAGCCTCGGAGCGCCTCGGCGGCCTCGACGAGGGCGCCGTCGGCGAGCTCCCCTGGCCAGACCACCGGCGTCTCGCCCTCCGGGATCCGCACGAGGAAGAGGCGGGCGTCGTAGCGGAGCGGGAGGTGCTCGGGCGTGACCCAGCGGCCGGCGGGGACGAACGGGGCGGGGTCGAGGGCGAGGCCGTGGCGCGAGAGGAGGGCGTCCCAGGCGAGCGACCCGTCGAGGAGGGCGCGCCGGGCCGCCTCGCGCTCCGCGCCCCCGAGCCGCGCCCGGCCCCGGGCGAGCAGGACTCCGGTCTCCTCGAAGCACTCGCGGATGGCGCAGGAGACGAGGGCCGCCTGCTCCCCCGAGGCGCCGGCCACCTCCACCGCCCGGTCGGCCGGGTCGAGCCGCCCGCCCGGGAAGGCGTGCCATCCCCCGGCGAAGCGCAGGTCCTTCCCGCGGCGGACGAGGAAGACCTCCCGCCCCCCGGCCCCCTCCCGGTGGAGGATCACCGCCGTGGCGAGCACCGGCTCCGCCGGCGGCGGCGCGGGCGGGATCCCGGGGAAGGCCATCGACACGGTCGCCGTCCCTAGAGGCGCAGGAGCTCGCGCTGGATCTGCCCGAAGACCCGCGGGCCCTCCGGGGCGAGGAAGACGTCGATCTCGCTGCGCACCCCGAGCCCCTCCTCCGGCAGGTAGATGCCGGGCTCGATGGAGAAGCCCAGCCCGGGGACGAGCGGGCGGATGTCGTGGGTCTCGAGGTCGTCGAGGTTCGCGCCGTCGCCGTGCACGTTGGTCCCGATGGAGTGGCCGGTCCGGTGGACGAACCGCTCCCCGAACCCGCGGGCGGCGACGTGGTCCCGCACCGCCCGGTCCACCTCCCAGCCCTGGAGCGTCCGGCCCTCCCGGTGGGCGCGCTCCAGGGTGGCGAGGCCGAGGTCGCGGGCCTCGGCGGTGACCCGGAAGATCTCCTCCAGCCGCGCCGGCGGGCGGTCGCCGCAGAAGCCGACCCAGGTGATGTCCGCGTAGACGTCGCGCGGCCCCTTCCCCCGCGCCCACAGGTCGATGAGGACCAGGTCTCCTCGACGGATGGGGGCGGCGGTGCGCTCGGACGGCTCGTAGTGCGGATCGCCGGCGTGGGCGTTCACCGCCACGATGGGGGCGTGGTCCGCCTCCAGCCCGGAGGCCTCGAAGCGCTCGAGGAGCAGCCGCTGGACGTCGGTCTCGAGGAGGGTCTTCCCCGCCCGGAGGGCCTCGCCGATCCGGGTGAAGGCCAGGTCCTTGGCCGCCTCGATGCCGGCCAGGGCGCGGCGGTGGCTCTCCACCTGGGCGGCGTCCCAGCGGCAGAGGAAGCGCTGGACCAGCTCGCCCGAGGAGACCACCTCCGCCCCCATCCCGCGCACGAGCTCCAGCGTCCCGGCGTCGACGCGCGAGAGGTACGGGATGGCCCCCTCCGGGAAGTACTCCATGGCGATCCGCGGCCGGGCGCCGAGGCCGGCGAGGAGCTCGGCGAGGGCGCCGCGGAAGGAGCGCCAGGAGGCGTAGCTCCGGCGTGCCCCGGGGATCTCGGGCGGGAACGAGCCCGCCTCGATGGCGTGGACCAGCGCCACCGGCTGGCCGGCGCGGGGGACGAGGTAGAGCCAGCGCCGGGTGATCATGCGCCCGGCGAGCCCCAGGGCGGCGACCGCGGTCGGGTTCTGCCCGTGGAAGTCGTAGAGGAGCCAGCCGTCGAGCTCCTGCTCGGAGAGGGCGCGCTGCAGGGCGGGGATGTCCATGGCGAGGCTCGGGCGGACGGCGGGACGCCTGCTAGATGGGGACGCGGTAGCGGTTGGCGGGGCCGCGGTCGGACGGGTGGGTGATCTCGTGGAGGCGGATGGAGTTGGTCTGGCCGGGGACCCCGAGCGGCGAGCCGTGCACGAGCGCCACCCGGTCGCCCACCTTGGCGAGCCCCTCTTCGAGCAGCCGGTCCGAGACCAGCTCGGCCATCAGGTCGGCGTTCTTCACCGGCTCCATCACCTTGGGGAGCACCCCCCAGTACATCGCCAGGCGGCGGCGGATCGCCTGGTCGGGCGAGAAGGCGACGATGGGGACCCGGGGGCGGAAGTGGGCGAGGAGCCGGGCGGTGTCGCCGCGGAGGGTGAAGCAGCAGATGGCCACCGCGCCCGAGGCCTCGGCCGCCTCGCAGGCGGCGGCGGCGGTCACCAGGTTGAAGGGGGCCGGCCGCTCGGGGGGCTGGATGGGGCTGCCCGGGGCGAGGACCGCGCCCGCCTCGGCCTCGCGCACGATCCGGTCCATCATCTGCACCGCCTGGAGCGGGTAGCGCCCGCTGGCGGTCTCGCCCGAGAGCATCACCGCGTCGGCGCCGTCGAGGATGGCGTTCGCCACGTCGGAGGCCTCGGCGCGGGTGGGGCGCGGGTGCTCGATCATCGAGTTGAGCATCTGGGTGGCGATGATCACCGGCTTCCCGGCGGCGTTCCCCTTCCGGCAGAGCTCCTTCTGGAGGAGGGGGACGCGCTCGGGGAGGATCTCCACGCCCAGGTCGCCGCGCGCCACCATCAGCCCGTCGGCCGCGGCGATGATGCCGTCCAGGCGGTCGAGGGCCTCCGGCTTCTCGATCTTGGCGACGATGGGGACCACCCGCCCGGCGCGCTCCATCTCCGCCCGGCAGAGGCGGACGTCCTCCGGCGAGCGGACGAAGGAGAGCCCGACGAAGTCCACCCCGTGGGAGAGGCCGAAGGCGACGTCGGAGCGGTCCTTCTCCGAGAGCGCCTCGGTGCGGAGCGCCACCCCGGGCAGGTTGATCCCCTTGTGCTCGCCCAGGACCCCGCCCTCCACCACCTCGGCCCGCACCCGGACGCCGTCGCTGTCCAGCACCCGGAACTCGAGCAGCCCGTCGTCCACCAGGAGCCGATCGCCGGGGCGCACGTCCTCGGCCAGGTGCGGGTAGGTGCAGGAGACCAGGCGGGCGTCGCCCTGGACCTCGCCCTCGCAGGTGATGACGATCTCCGCCCCCGCCTCGACCGCCACCCCCGCCTTGCCCACCCGCAGCGGGCCGGTCCGGATCTTCGGACCCTGGAGGTCCTGGAGGACCGAGACCGCCTTCCCCAGGTGGCGGGAGGCGGCCCGGATCTTGTCGAGCATGCGGGCGTGGTCGTCGTGCTGGCCGTGGGAGAAGTTGAGCCGGGCCACGTCCAGCCCGGCGCCGAGGAGCCGCTCCAGCACCTCCGGTTCGCTCGAGGCGGGGCCGAGGGTGGCGACGATCTTGGCGCGGCGCATGGGCTACGTTTAACGCCGCGGCGCGCGGCGCGTCCACGATCGGTTCGTGGCCTCCCGCGGCCCGCGTTGCCCGGGGGACCCCGCCGAGGTACCTTCGCCGCCCGTCGCATGAAGCTGCCGCGCGCCTTCTACGCCAGGGACACCCGGGTCGTCGCCCGCGCCCTGCTGGGCAAGGTCCTGGTCCACCGGGACGGCGGGGTCCGGCGGGCGGCGCGGATCGTGGAGACCGAGGCCTATCACGGCCCCCGGGACCGGGCCTCGCACGCCCGGTCCGGTCCCACCCCGCGGGCCGCGATCATGTTCGGCCCTCCCGGGGTCGCCTACGTCTACCTGATCTACGGTCTGAGCCACTGCCTGAACGTGGTCACCGGGCCGGAGGGCTTCCCCTCCGCGGTGCTGCTGCGCGCCGCCGAGCCGCTCGAGGCCTGCCTCCACTCCACCCGCGGCCCCGGCAACCTCTGCCGCGCCCTGGCGATCACGCGGGAGCGGGAGAACGGCCGGGACCTCCTCGGCGACCGGCTCTTCATCGAGGACGCGCCGCGCCCGTCCGAGCGGATCGTCACCGCACCCCGGGTGAATGTCCACTACGCCGGCCCCTGGGCGGACCGCCCCTGGCGCTTCGCCCTGGCCGGGAACCCCTGGGTGAGCCGGCCCGCGCCCGCCGCCCCGGACCCTCGCTGGCCGGGCCGCGGTGGGGCTCGCCGCCCCTGACCCCCGCGCTTATGCTATGGGGCGGCCGTGCTCCACCTCGCAGGCCAGGACAGCCGGACCCTCGCCCGCCGCGCCGGGATCTCGCTCGAGGACGCCCGGCGCATCACCGGCGCGGTGATCGGGCGCGGGCAAGGGCTGCGCGCCGCCCGCAACGTGCGGCGCGAGGTGCTCGACCGGGTGGCGGCGCTGGCCAGCCCCGGGGAGCTCAAGCCGGTCGAGGTGGTGGACGCCCGGGACGGGTTCCGCAAGTACCTGCTCGAGCTGCCGGACGGCGCCCGGATCGAGACCGTCCGGATCCCGCTCCACGGCACCCACCACGTGGTCTGCCTCTCCTCCCAGGCCGGCTGCGCCCTGGGCTGCGTCTTCTGCGCCACCGCCGAGCTGGGCCTGCGCCGCTCGCTCAAGGCGTGGGAGATGGTGGCCCAGCTCCTCCACGTCCGGGCCGACTCGACCCTGCCCGTGACCGGGGTGGTGTTCATGGGGCAGGGGGAGCCCTTCCTCAACTACGACGAGGTGCTCGCCGCCGCCTACGCCCTGTGCGATCCGGCCGGCGCGCGGATCGACGCGCGCCGCATCTCGATCTCCACCGCCGGGATCGTCCCCATGATCCGGCGCTACACCGCCGAGGGGCACAAGTTCCGCCTCTGCGTCTCGCTCAACGCCGCCATCCCCTGGAAGCGCCGGGCCCTCATGCCCATCGACCAGGGCTTCCCGATGGACGAGCTGGTCGACGTCCTCCGGGAGCACGCCGCCCGGCGCGGGAGGGTGACGGTCGAGTACGTGATGATCGCCGGGGTGAACGTGGGGCCCGAGGACGCGGCCGCGCTCGGCCGCCTCCTCCAGGGCATCCCGGTCCGGCTCAACCCCATCGCGGTGAACGACGCCTCCGGGAAACACCGCCCGCCCGACGAGGCGGAGTGGAACGCCTTCCGCGACGCGCTCGCCCGCGAGCTCCCCGGCCAGCCCATCGTCCGTCGCTACTCCGGCGGCCAGGACGAGCACGCCGCCTGCGGGATGCTCGCCTCCCGCCCGCGGAGCTCCTGAGGGTCGTCAGGGCGCCGGCCCAAGCGGAGGCGCGTCCTTACCCGGCGCCTTCTCCCGCTCGCCCGCGGTGTCGAAGAGGTCGAGGTGCTCGAGGAGCTCGAGCCGCTCGAGCAGCTCGAGGTTCCTCACCACCTCGTCGTCGCCGCCTGGGCCGGTCTTCCCGGGCGGGTCGGCGTCGGGCTTCCGGGGGGC
The DNA here is from genome assembly GCA_035498135.1 of Anaeromyxobacter sp. Lineage (GTDB taxonomy): Bacteria > Myxococcota > Myxococcia > Myxococcales > Anaeromyxobacteraceae > Anaeromyxobacter. The sequence continues at coordinate 286 of DATKAL010000187.1, read as the reverse complement.
GGTCGCCGGCGGCGGCGCGCGCTCTCCCGCCGGCGGTCCGGGCTTCTTCGGCGGGGCGTCCCCGGCGAGGAGCAGGGCGGCGAGGAGCGGCGCGATCACGGGGTCCTGAGGTCGAGGGCGAGCACGCCCTTGTACACCGTGGACTGCCCGCCGAAGAAGTCACCCGGCCAGAGGGCGTCGAGCTCGCCCCCCACGGTGATCCAGTCGGCGGGCGACCAGGTGAGGTCGAGGTCCACCTCGGTGCCGTAGGTGCGCCCGCCGAAGGGGCCGGGGACGTCGGCGCGCA
>DATKAL010000186.1:0-2307 GCA_035498135.1 Anaeromyxobacter sp. | reverse complement strand
CTGGCCACCGCCGGCCGGGCCGCCTGGGACCGGACCCCGGGCGACCTCGCCCGCCTCGCCCAGGAGTCGGCCGAGTCGGCCCTCGCCGCCGCCGAGGCGAAGCGGGTGCTGGTCCAGGTCGAGGCTCCGGCCCCGGTGCCGGCCCTCTTCGATCCCAACGGGATCCGCCAGGCCCTCGACAACCTCCTCGCCAACGCGGTCCGCCACAGCCCGCCGGGAAAGCCGGTCGTGGTCCGGGTGTCGAGCGCCGACGGCTGGGCCCGGCTCGCGGTGGAGGACGAGGGGCCGGGGATCCCGCCGGAGGCGCGGGAGCGGGTCTTCGAGCCGTTCGAGCGCGGGTCCAAGGGTCCGGGCGGCGCGGGCCTCGGGCTCGCCATCGTCCGCGAGATCGCCCGCGGCCACGGCGGCCGGGCCTACGTGGCCGACTCGCCCCGTGGCGCCCTGGTGGTGATCGAGCTGCCGCTCGAGGCGCCGCGGACGACCCCGGCCGGCTCGCCGCGCGCCGCCTGAGCTCGCCGCGACGCCGCGCCGCCCGCCCGGGCCGCGCCCGCCGCGACGCACCGCGCCGTCGGCTCGGCCTGCGGGCGCCCCGCTCCCCGGCCGCGCGAGACGGCACCGCGCCGCCGCCCCGTCAGCGCCGGCTCAGCGCTCCACGCCGCGCGGGAAGCTCTGCTTCTCGATCCGCTCGAGCCCGCCCAGGTACGGGCGGAGCGGCTCGGGCACCACCACGCTCCCGTCCGCTTGCTGGTACTGCTCGAGGATGGCGACGATGGTCCGCCCCACCGCCACCCCGGAACCGTTGAGCGTGTGCGCCAGCCGCGGCTTCCCGCCCTCGCCCCGGTAGCGGACCCGGATCCGCCGCGCCTGGAAGTCCTCGCAGTTCGAGACCGAGCTGATCTCCCGGTAGGCGTCCTGCCCCGGGCACCAGACCTCGATGTCGTAGGTCTTGGCCGAGGAGAAGCCCATGTCGCCGGTGCAGAGGAGGGTCACCCGGTGGTGGAGCCCGAGCCGCCGGAGCACCTCGCAGGCGTCCTCCACCATCTTCTCGTGCTCGGCGTAGCTCTCCTCCGCCTTGGCGAACTTCACCAGCTCCACCTTGTGGAACTGGTGCTGCCGCATGATCCCGCGGGTGTCCCGCCCGGCGCTCCCCGCCTCGGCGCGGAAGCAGGGGCTGAAGGCGCAGTAGGAGATGGGCAGCGCCCCGCCCTCGAAGATCTCGTCCCGGTGCATGTTGGTCACCGGGACCTCGGCGGTGGGGATGAGGTAGAGGGGGGGCTCGTTGGTGGTCTTGAAGAGGTCCTCCTCGAACTTGGGGAGCTGCCCGGTGCCGGTCATGGTCTCGCCGGTCACCAGGTAGGGGGGGAGGATCTCGGTGTAGCCGCGCGAGGCGTGGACGTCGGCGAAGAACGAGCTGATCGCCCGCTCCAGCCGCGCGGCCGCGCCCTTGAGGATCGTGAAGCGCGCCCCGGAGAGCTTGGCCGCCTGCTGCCACTCGAGGATCCCGAGCGCCTCGCCCAGCTCCCAGTGCGGCTTCGGGGCGAAGCCGTAGGCGCGCTTCTCCCCCCAGCTCCGGACCACCACGTTGTCCTTCTCGTCCTTGCCGGTGGGGACCGACTCGTGGGGCGGGTTGGGCACGAGGAGGAGCAGCCGCTCGATCGACCCCTCGACCTCGGCCAGCTCCGCCTCGGTCTTCTTCACCGCGTCGCCCAGGGCCCGCATCTCCGCCCGCGCCCCCTCCACCGCCCCCTTGTCGGTCTTCGCCAGCTCGCGGATCTTGGCGTTCGCCTCCCCCTGCTCCTTCTTCTGCTTCTCGAGGAGGACGTACAGCTCGCGGCGGCGCTGGGCGAGCGGCTTCACCGGGGCGAGCGCCTGGGCGGCGCCCTCACCCCGGCGGGCGAGCCGCCGCTCGAAGCTCTCGAAGTCGGCCGCGACGGCCTTGAGGTCCAGCATGGTGGGATCCCCGCGACAGGATGTACTCGGGGGAGGCTCCCCCGTAGGGCGGCGAACAGGATTAGTCTTTAACCTCCTGTCGGGCAAGGGGTCTCCACCCTCGTGACCCCGGGAGCGCGCATGATCGAGGACGAAGGCGAGGGCAGGCCCTCGCTGCGGGTGGTGACGGGCGGGACGGCCCGCCCGCGCGCCGGCCTGGAGGACGAGGCGGCCGTGGCCGCCTTCCTGGTGGGCGACGACGAGGCGGCGATCGCCGTCCTCTCGCCGCCCGACGACCGTGACGGGCAGCCGTGGACCACGGATCGCCTGCGCGAGATCATGAAGGCCTACCTGACCGACCACCAGGCGCTCTGCCTC
>DATKAL010000185.1:0-6259 GCA_035498135.1 Anaeromyxobacter sp. | reverse complement strand
CCACGAAGGCCAGCTCATCGACTGGGTGCAGGCGGCGCGCGAGACCGCGGATGCGATCGTCATCAACCCGGCGGGCTACACCTTCACCTCGGTGTCGCTGATGGACGCGCTCAAGATGTTCAAGGGCCCGATCATCGAGGTGCACATCTCGAACATCCACGCCCGCGAGGCCTTCCGCCGGACGAGCCTCATCACCCCCGCCTGCCGGGGCCAGATCACCGGCCTCGGGATTCGCGGGTACCTGCTCGCCGCCGAGTGGCTCTGCGCCGAGATCGGCGCCACCCCCCGGGACCAGGCGGAGAAGAAGGTCAAGAACCACTGACGGCGGCGGGCGCCGGCCCGATCCCTCCGGATGCCCCGGGTCGCCGTCCTCCTGCCCGCCCGCGACGCCGCCCTCACCGTGCGGGCGGCGGCGGTCTCCATCCTCCGCCAGACGGAGCGCGACCTCGCGCTGATCTGCGTCGACGACGGCTCGCGCGACGGGACCGCCCTGGCCTTGGCGCGGCTGGCGGAGCGCGACCGGCGCGTCCGGGTCCTCCGCGGGCCGGGCGAGGGGATCGCGCGGGCCCTCAACCGCGGCCTCGCCGCCTGCGACGCGGAGGTGGTCGCCCGGATGGACGCGGACGACGTCGCCAGCCCTGCCCGGCTGGCGCTCCAGCTCGAGGCGCTGCGGGCGGACCGGGCGCTGGCGGCGGTCGGCTCGCGGGTGCGGCTCTTCCCCGGGCGGCTGGTGCGGGAGGGGATGCGCCGCTACGCCGCCTGGCTGAACGGGCTCGTCACCCCGGCGCTGGTGCGCCGGGACCTGCTCGTGGAGGCGCCCCTGGTGCACCCGGCCGCCGCGGTCCGCCGGACCGCCCTGGAGCGCGCCGGGGGCTGGCGCGACGGCCCCTTCCCGGAGGACTACGACCTCTGGCTCCGGCTTGCAGGCGAGGGCGGTGCGCTCACCAACCTGCCCGCCACGCTGCTCGCCTGGCGCGAGTCGCCCGGAAGGGCCACCCGCACCGACCCCCGCTACGCGCTCGCCCGGCACGTGGCCCTGAAGTGCGCCCACCTCAAGGGCGGGCTCCTCTCTCGCGCGCCGGAGGTGGCGATCTGGGGGGCGGGGGAGACCGGGAAGGCCTTCTCCGACGCGCTCCGCGCCGTGGGGATCGGCACCGCCCTCTTCGTCGAGGTGGACCGGGCCAAGATCGGGCGAACCCTCCGCGGCGCGCCGGTGATCGCGTACCAGGAGGTGACCCGGGCGAGGGGGCTGCCGCTGCTCGTGGCGGTCGGGGCGCCCGGGGCGCGCGAGCTGATCCGGGAGGAGCTGGGCCGGGCCGGCCTGGCCGAGCTCCGCGACTACTGGTGCGTGGCCTGACCACCGGGACGCCTTTTGGACGGCTCGCCGGTCGTGGTACGCATGCCTCGGCATGGCTGCGCCGGAGGCCGGATCCCTGGAAGCCCGCATCGCCGAGCTGGAGGGGCGGCTCCGGGCGCTCGAGGAGGACAACGCGCGCCTGGCCGAGGGCCAGGCGGACGTGTTCCTGGTCGGCCTGCTCGCCGAGGAGCTCCACCGGCTGGACGACCCGCGGGCGGTGCTCCAGCTCGGGCTGGAGCGGACCGGGGTCCTCAAGGGCGTGCCGCTCTGCGCCGCCTGCGTGCGGGAGGGCGACCGGCTGGCGGTCCGGGCCGCGTTCCCCGCCCCGCCCGAGGGCGCGGGCGCCCTGGTCCTCTCCCCGAGCGCCCAGGTCCTCGGCGGGAGCCTCGAGGGCGGGATGGTCCTCGGCGGCGCGGAGTGCGCGGAGGCGGGGCTCCCGTCGACCGGACCGCTCGCCGCCTTCTCCCCCGCCGCGGTGGTGCTCCTCCCCGCCCCGAAGCCCGCGCCGGGCCTGGTCTTCGTCTTCGCCGACGACGCCCCCGCCTCCCGGCTCGGGCAGGCCTTCCCCATCCTGCAGCGCGCGGTCGAGGCGATCGCCACGCGCCTCGAGAACCTGGCGCTGGTCGGGGAGCTGCGGGCCCTCACCGCCGCCCTGGACGAGAAGGTGGCGCTTCGCACCCAGGCGCTCCGCGCGAGCGAGGAGCGGCTCCGCCTGGCGCTGGACGCGGTCGCGGCGGCCGCCTGGGAGTGGGACCTGGCGAGCGGGGAGGTGCGCTGGTCCGAGGGGCTGGGGGCGCTCCTCTCCCGCCCGGGCGGCGCGCTCACCGGGACGGTCGACTCCTACCTGACCCGCGTCCACGAGCGCGACCGGCCCGCGGTGGCGGCGGCGCTCGGCCGGGCCCGCGCCGGCGGGGCGGCCCCCGAGCGCGTCGTCCACCGGGTGGAGGGAGCGGCCGAGGAGCGCTGGGTCGAGCTCCACGCCCGGGCGGCGGCCAGCCCCGAGGGCGTGCCGCGGCGGGTGGTGGGCGTGGTGCTGGACGTGACCGATCGGCACCGGCTGGAGGAGGAGCTGCGCCAGGCGCAGCGGATGGAGTCGGTGGGGCGGCTGGCGGGCGGGATCGCCCACGACTTCAACAACCTCCTCACCACCATCCTCGGGATCTCGGAGATGCTCCTCGCCGGCGCGGACCTGGGCGAGCCGGCCCGCGAGGACCTCGCGGCGGTGCGCGACGCCGGGCGCCGGGCGGCCACCCTCACGCGCCAGCTCCTCGCCTTCAGCCGCCGCCAGCGGCTCGAGATGCGGCCGGTCCAGCTCGACGAGGTGGTTCGCGCCTTCGCCCCCATGCTCTCGCGCCTCATCGGCGAGGAGGTGGCGGTCCGGCTCGACCTCGCCATCGGGCTCCGGCCGGTGGCGGCCGACCCGTCCCAGCTGGAGCAGATCCTGATGAACCTGGCCCTGAACGCCCGGGACGCGATGCCCGGCGGCGGGACCCTCACCATCGCCCTCGGGCCGGGCGCGCTCCCCCCCGCGGCGGGGAGCGCCGGGCCGCGCGAGGCGGTGCGGATGCTGGTCACCGACACCGGCGCCGGCATGACGCCGGAGGTGGCCGCCCGGGCCTTCGAGCCCTTCTTCACCACCAAGGCCCGCGGCCGCGGCACCGGGCTCGGGCTCGCCACCGTCTACGGCATCGTCACCCAGCACGACGGGGCGGTCTCCCTGCGGAGCGCCCCGGGGCAGGGGACGACCTTCGAGATCCTCCTCCCCGCCGCGCCCGCCGGGGGCGAGGCGCGGGGCGAGGCCGCCCGGGAGGAGCCGCAGCCGGCCGGGCGGGGCGAGACCGTGATGGTCGTCGACGACGAGCCCCTGGTGCGCGAGGCGATCGCCAGGTTCCTCGTCGGGCGCGGCTACGCGGTGGTGGAGGCGGGATCGGCCGAGGAGGCCCTCGCCATCATGGACGGGCGGCCGGGGCCGGTCGACCTGCTCCTCACCGACGTGGTGATGCCCGGAAAGCGGGGCCCGGAGCTGGCGCGCGCCTTCCGGGACCGCTTCCCCGGACGGCCGGCGCTCCTCATGTCCGGCTACCCGGAGCCGGCCGCCGGGGAGGAGCCCCTCGCCGGCGAGTACCTCGAGAAGCCGGTCACCCCGGACTCGGTGGCGCGGGCGGTCCGGGCCGCCCTCGACGCCGCCGGCGGCTCGCCCTGAGCGCGCCCCTCGACCCCGGCGGGCTGCGGCGTGAGCTGGCCCGCCGCGCCGCCCGCTCCCTCGAGGCGCTGCGCGCCCGGGTCGGCTCGGAGGCGCTCTACGCGGTGGCGCTCTTCACCAGCGGCGAGTCGGGCTTCGCCTGGGTGCGGCTCTCCGCCAACACCGAGGAGGCCCTCTCGCGCCACGCGGCGGCGGTGGCCAACGTGGACCCGCGCTTCCGGGGGGAGGCCGGGCGGCGCCTGCTGCGCTGGTCGCCGCCGGACTGGGGGCACCACGACCTCTCGGAGGAGGTGCGGGCCCTGGCGCTCCCCGATCCGGCCGAGCGGCCGCCGTCGGTCGACGCCGCCCTCTACCACGCCTTCCTGGGCGCCCTCCGGGACGTGGATCGCGCCGGCCTGCTCGGGCGCGGGGCCGAGCGGGCGTTCCTCACCGTGAACGTCCTCTGTCCGGCCGCCTCGCCCGCCTTCTTCCGGCGGGGGCTGCGCGCCCTGAACCCGGCCCCCACGGTGGACCGCCACCTCCACGAGACCGCCGCCGGCCCCTTCGTCCGCTGCGTGAACCGCGCCCCGCGCCGCGAGCGGATGCGGATCTGGCTGGCGCTCTACGAGGACCTCTACATGGAGTGGCGCACCCCCATCGCCGAGGAGGCGCGGGCGCGGGGCATGACCCCCTGGGACGTCGAGGAGGAGCTGGTCCGCTTCGGCCCCAAGGTGGCCCCGGCCCTGGTCGACCTGGTGGCGCACTACGGGTTCGCCCCCCCCTTCGACCACGCCCGGGGGCTCGAGACCCGCGAGGTGTGGCTGGCGGGATCGGCGCTCTTCCTGCTCCGCCGGGTGGGGCCGGTGCCGGAGCGGGAGGTGGGGCGCCTCCAGGGGCTGGTCCAGGCGTTCGTGGAGCGGGACCGGCGGCTCAAGGTCGCCTCGACCCTGGCCGAGAACACCGCCCGGATGCTCCACCACCTGCGGCCGCGCCGCTTCCCGGTGCCGGGGATGGACGCGCAGACCTACAAGCTCCAGGACCCCGAGCCGTTCCTCCCCCGGGGCCGGGTGGGCTGAGCCGCCCGGCGTGTCGCCACCGAGCGCCCTCGCCCTAGGCGGGCCCGAGGAGCCGGGCCTCGAGCTCCGCGAGGTCGGCGGGGACCGGCGCCTCGAGGACGAGGCGCGCGCCGGTGACGGGGTGGTCGAGCTCGAGGCGGAGGGCGTGGAGCATCACGCGGGGGACCGCCTCCTCCCCGACCCGGCGCGGCCCGCCATAGCGGGCGTCGCCGAGCAGCGGCGCGCCGAGGTGGGCGAGGTGGACCCGGATCTGGTGGGTGCGCCCGGTCTCCGGCCGGGCCTCGACCAGAGCCGCGCGCGGCCCGCACCGCAGGGTCCGGTAGCCGGTCGCGGCCGCGTCGCCGCCTGCGTCGACCTTGCGGAGACCGGGCCGGCCCGGGTCCTTGCCGAGCGGCAGGTCGATCCGGCCGGCGGGGGGATCGGGCGCCCGGGCGCAGAGGGCGAGGTAGGTCTTCTCCGGGCCGCCGGTGCGGAAGGCCTCCGCCAGCGCCGCCGCCGCGGCTCGGGTCCGCGCGAAGACGGTGACGCCCGAGGTCTCGCGGTCCAGGCGGTGCACCAGCATCACCGGGGTGCCGAGCAGGGCGGCGACCCGCTCGGGGAGCGTCCCCCGATCGCTCGTGAGGGTGGGCTGGGAGGGGACGCCCGCCGGCTTGTCCACCACGGCGATCGCCTCGTCGGCGTAGAGGAGCCGGGCCCGGCCCAGCGCCGGCGCCTCGCCCGGCGCCCGGCCGCCCTCCTCCAGGTTCACGATCACCCGCTGGCCGGGGTGGAGGGTCCTGCCCGCCACCTTGCAGCGGCGGCCGTCGAGGAAGACGCCGCCCGCGTCCAGGGCGCGGCGGGCGAGGCCGCGGGAGATCCCGCCCCGGGCGGCGATGAAGCGGTCGATCCGCTCGCCCGCGTCGGCGGGCGTGGCGAGCAGGGTGAGGCGGCGCACGGGGCGGCCGGGCTACGCCGCGGACTTGGACTTGTTCGAAGGGCAGGAGGCGCAGGCGGAGGGCTGGGCGGCCGCCTTCTTCTCCGGCTTGTCCGTGATCGCGGCCGCGTTCCGGCCGCCGTAGTCGTTCACGTAGAAGCCCGACCCCTTGAACGCGAAGCCGGCCGCGGAGATGAGCTTCCTCACCTTCGAGCCGCACGCCTCATGCACCTCGAGGGGCGGGGCGGACATCTTCTGCAGGACGTCGAACCGCCCGCACTTGGGACACTCGTACTCGTAGATGGGCATACCCCGAACTCTCCCAGACCAAACCTAGAACCCGCCCGGCGCGTGTCAAGCGGCCGCGGTTCCCGCTCGTGGGGCCCGGGCCGACCTCGCCGCTCCGTGCTAAACACCGGGCGGGAGGCTCCTTCCAGCCCCCGCGGGGCGAGGAGGAGCGTTCTACCATGGACCCGGTCGAGATCGAGATGGTGGCGCGGGAGGTCGACGACCTCCAGGAGGCCCTCGACGGGGAGCGGGCTCGGCACGTCTGCGGGATCGAGCTCGAGCCGGCCCTCGCCCGCCTCTTCGCGGCCCGCTCGCGGGCGGCGCACCGCGACACGGTCTCCGCCTTGCGGGAGGCGGGCCGGGAGGACCTGGCGCGGCGGGTGGCGGCGCTGCGGGCGGAGCGGGCCCAGGCGGAGGAGGAGGAGGCCTGGCGCGCCGCCGAG
>DATKAL010000184.1:0-4941 GCA_035498135.1 Anaeromyxobacter sp. | reverse complement strand
TGGTGCCCGTCTCGGCGCGCACCAAGCAGGGCATCAAGGAGCTGCTCGAGTACATCGCCCTGCAGTCCGAGGTCCTCGAGCTCAAGTCCAACCCGGAGAAGCTCGCCGCCGGCCGCGTCATCGAGGCCAAGCTGGAGAAGGGGCGCGGGCCGGTGGCCACGGTCCTGGTGGAGGAGGGCACGCTCCGCGTGGGCGACGCCCTGGTCACCGGGGTCCACTACGGCCGCGTCCGCGCCATGATGAACGAGCGCGGCGAGCAGGTGAACGACGTGCCCCCCGGCTACCCGGTCGAGGTCCTCGGCCTCTCCGGCGTGCCGGTGGCGGGCGACGAGTTCAACGTGGTCCAGGACGAGAAGGCGGCCAAGGAGGTCGCCGAGCACCGCGCCGAGAAGGCTCGCCAGAAGGAGCTCGGCTCGGTCAAGAAGGCCACCCTCGAGGACCTGTTCGCCAAGGCGAAGAGCGGCGGCGGCAAGGTCCTGAACATCGTGGTCAAGGCGGACGTGCAGGGCTCCGCCGAGGCGGTCACCCAGGCCCTGGAGAAGGCCGCCACGAAGAAGGTGGCGGTGAAGATCCTCGACTCGGGCGTGGGCGCCATCACCGAGTCCGACGTCCTCACCGCCGCGGCCGGCACCGCGGTCATCGTCGGCTTCAACACCAAGCCGGAGACCAAGGTCGAGTCGATCGCCAGCCAGCAGGGCGTCAAGATCCTGCTCTTCGACATCATCTACGAGGCGGTCGACAAGATCCGCGAGGAGATGGCCAGCCTCCTCGAGCCCATCATCAAGGAGAAGCCGCTCGGGAAGGCCGAGGTCCGGCAGATCTTCACCATCCCGCGCGTGGGGGTGATCGCCGGCTCGGCGGTGACCGAGGGAGTGGTGAAGCGCGCCGGGCACGTCCGCGTGCTCCGCGACCGCAAGGTCCTCTTCACCGGGAAGATCGGCTCGCTCAAGCGGCTCAAGGACGACGTCCGCGAGGTCCAGAGCGGGTTCGAGTGCGGCATCGGGGTGGACGGGTTCACCGACCTCAAGGCCGGCGACGTGCTCGAGGTCTACGAGCTCGAGGAGCTCCGCCCCTCGCTCGACTAGGGCGGGGCGAGGCCGGGCTGCCCCTCGCGGAGGAACGGCGTGTTCGTCGGCGTGCTCAGGCTGACCCTGCACCTCCCCGAGCCGGGCTCGCTCAAGTCGAAGCGCCACCTGATCCGGTCCGCCCTGGACCGGGTCCGGGCGCGCTTCAACGTCTCGATCGCCGAGGTGGCGGAGAACGACCTCTGGCAGCGGAGCGTGGTGGGCGTGACCGCCGTCGGGAACGAGCACGGCTTCGTGAACGAGGTGCTCGACAAGGTGGCCGACTTCGTGGGCTCCATGCACGGCGGCCAGCTCCTGGTCACCGGGCGCGACCTCGAGATCGTCGCCTACGGCGACGGGATGGGCGTGGGAGAGGGGCGGACGCTGGCGGAGGCAGAGGGCGCCGCTCCCTGGGAGGAGCGCGCTGCTCCCGCCCGCCCGCGTCCGCGGCCCCGGCCGCGAAGGGACGAGGAGTAGTGCCCGCCAGCGGAGGTCCAGCCGGAGGAGGCCGGGCCGGAGCGAGCGGGGAGCCCGAGGGGGTGCGAGCGCCCCCTCCGCAGGAGGTGGGGGCGCGAGCGTCCCCTCGGCAAGAATGACCACACACAACCGTCCCGCCCGCGTCGCCGAGGAGTTCCGCCACGAGCTCTCCGCCCTGCTCGCCCGCGGCCTCAAGGATCCCCGGGTCACCGGCTTCGTCACCGTCACCGGGGCCAAGATGGCCCCCGACCTGAAGGAGGTGACGGTCTACGTCTCGATCCACGGCGAGGAGAAGGAGCGGGAGCGCACGCTCGAGGGGCTGCGCGCCGCCGCCACCTGGCTCCAGCGCGAGGCCGCCCGGAACCTGAGGCTCCGGCACACGCCCCACCTCCGCTTCGTCTACGACGAGTCGGTGGCGCGCGGGGACCGGATCGACCGCCTCCTGCGCGAGGCCCGCGCCAAGGACGCGGCCGGGCACGAGCCGGAATGACCACCCCGCCCGCTCCGGCGGCCGCGGCCGCCTCCGGCGTCCTGGTGGTCGACAAGCCGGCCGGCCCCACCAGCCTCGACGTCGTGAAGCGGGTCCAGCGGGCGCTCGGCGCCGGGACCGCCGGGCACGCCGGGACCCTCGACCCCGCCGCCACCGGGGTGCTGGCGGTCTGCCTGGGCGAGGCGGTGAAGCTCCAGCAGTTCCTCTCCGACGGCGACAAGGCCTACGACGCCACGGTGGCCTTCGGGGCCGCGACCTCGACCGAGGACGCGGAGGGGACGGTGGTCGAGCGCGGCGACCCGGCCCCCCTCGACGCGGAGCGGGTCGGGGCCGCCCTGGCCCGCTTCCAGGGGGAGATCGCGCAGGTGCCGCCGATGTACTCGGCCGTCCGCGTGGGCGGGCGCCGGCTGCACGAGGCGGCGCGCGCCGGCGAGGACGTGAGCCGGACCCCGCGGAAGGTCCGGGTCGACGCCTTGGCGCTCCTCGAGCTCGGCCCGGTCGAGGAGGGCGGCCTGCGCCGGGCCCGCCTCTCGGTCCGCTGCGGCAAGGGGACGTACGTCCGGACGCTGGCCGCCGACCTGGGGCGGGCCCTGGGGGTGCCCGCGCACCTCGCCGCCCTGCGCCGGACCATGGCGAGCGGTTTCACGATCGAGGAGGCGCTCCCCCTGGAGCGGGCCGAGGCCCTGGCGCGCGCCGAGGGGCCGGCGGCCCTGGCGGCAAGGCTCGTGCCGCTCGCGGACGCGCTGCGTGGCGCGGCCGCCCTCCCGCTCGCGCCTCGGGAGGCCTGGGACCTGGTCCACGGCCGGCCGGTCGCGCCCGCGGGAGTGCCCCGGGACGGGCTCCTGCGGCTGCTCGCGCCCGATGGCCGCCTGGCGGCGGTCGGCCGGGCCGAGGAGGGCCGGCTCCGCCCCCTGAGGGTGTTCCTCTCCCCGGGCGACCTGCGACCTCCCGGGGCCGGGAACCGTTGACTCTCCTTGCAAAATCGCTTAAGAACCCGCCTTCCACGACGCTCACTGCCGCCCGCGGCGCGCGCCTTCGCCCCCGCGGCGGTGAGCGAGACACCAGAGAGAGGAAGCTATGGCGCTCGTCCAGGAGAAGAAGCAGGACTTGGTCCAGAAGTACCGGCGGCACGAGAAGGACACCGGGTCGCCGGAGGTGCAGGTGGCGCTGCTCAGCGAGCGGATCGCCTACCTCACCGAGCACTTCAAGACCCACAAGAAGGACCACCACAGCCGCCGCGGGCTCCTGAAGCTCGTCGGCCAGCGGCGGCGGCTGCTCGACTACCTCAAGACGACCGATCAGGGCCGCTACAAGGCCCTCATCGATCAGCTCGGGATCCGCAAGTAGCGGTGACCGAGGCGCCCCGGCCGGAGCGGCCGGGGCGCGTGCGCTCGGCTCGGCCGGGCGCGAGTAGGAAAGAACGGCGCCCGCACGGCCGGGCGCGCGACGTGACGGAGAAGGCGCTTCCGTTTCCGACTGGGCCGTCCCTCCCGGCGAGGGGCGGCGGAGTGAGGAACAGAGGCATCTTCGACGTCCCGGACGCGTGAGCGGACCGCGCGGGACCAGCGGGAGCGGCGTCGCCGGACGGCGGCGCCTTTCCTCCCAGGAAGGTGCACATGACCCCCATCCAGAAGACCGCCACCGTCGGCGGGCACTCGATCCTCCTCGAGACCGGCAAGGTCGCCAAGCAGGCGCACGGCTCGGTCTGGATCCGCCAGGGCGACTCCATCGTCCTCGTCACCGTGGTCTCGGCCTCGGAGAAGAAGGAAGGCATCGACTTCTTCCCCCTCACCGTCGACTACCAGGAGAAGCTCTTCGCCGCCGGGCGCGTCCCGGGGAGCTACTTCCGTCGCGAGGGCCGGCCCACCGAGAAGGAGACCCTCACCTCGCGCATCGTGGACCGGTCCTGCCGGCCGCTCTTCGCCGAGGGCTACGCCAACGAGACCCAGATCATCGCCACGGTGATCTCCTTCGACCAGGAGCACGACACCGACGTCCTCGCCCTCACCGGCGCCTCGGCCGCGCTCCACCTCTCCGACATCCCCTTCAACGGCCCCATCGCCGGGGTCCGGGTGGGCCGGCTGAACGGCCAGCTCGTCGCCAACCCCACCCTCGCCCAGCGGGCGGAGTGCGACCTCGACGTGGTGATGGCCGCCTCCCGCGACGCCATCGTGATGGTGGAGGGCGGGGCCAGGGAGGTCTCCGAGGCGGTGATGGTGGAGGCGCTCCTCTTCGGCCACGCCGCGGTGAAGGGGCTGCTCGACGCGCAGGACGCGCTCCGCGAGGCGACCGGCTCGAAGCCCCGCCGCACCTTCGACCCGCCGAAGAACGACGTGGAGCTGAAGGCCAAGGTGAAGGCCCTCACCTGGGAGAAGGTGAAGGAGGCCTACGGCCGGCACGAGAAGCACGACCGGTACGGCCGGCTCTCCGAGATCAAGAAGGAGCTCCTCCAGGCCCTCAAGGAGGAGGCCAGCGGCGACGCCGCCCGGCTCGCCCAGGTCGCCCTGCGCGAGAAGGAGATCAAGGGCTACTACGAGGACGTGAAGTACGAGTACATGCGCAAGATGATCACCGACGAGGGTCGGCGGATCGGCGGCCGCGGGATGGCCGACATCCGGAAGATCACCTGCGAGGTGGGGCTCCTCCCCCGCGTCCACGGCTCGGCCCTCTTCACCCGCGGCGAGACCCAGGCGCTGGTCGCCACCACCCTCGGCACCGCCGAGGACGAGCAGCGGGTGGAGATGCTCACGGGCATGACCTTCAAGAAGTTCATGCTCCACTACAACTTCCCGCCCTTCTCGGTGGGCGAGGTGAAGTTCCTCCGCTCGCCGGGCCGGCGCGAGATCGGCCACGGCGTGCTGGCGGAGCGCGCGCTCCGCTACGTGATGCCGACCGAGGACAAGTTCCCCT
>DATKAL010000183.1:0-2681 GCA_035498135.1 Anaeromyxobacter sp. | reverse complement strand
GCGTCGTCCGCGGCCCCCTTCGCTCCGGCCCCGCGCAGCTCGGCCGCGCGCTCCGCTACCTGGGCGGCGGTGATCTCGACGCCGTCGACCTGGGCCACGGCGCCGGAGGGCGCCGCGCCGCAGACGAGCAGGGCGAGGAGGTGCGCCGAGCCGATCACCGGCCGGCCTCCGGTGCGCCCGCGCCGGAGCCGGGGAGGGCGCCCGCGCCGCCGCCCGGGGCCGCGCCCGCGCCCGCGCCGGAGGCCGCGCCGCCGGCGCCGCCCGCCCCCGCGCCGGTGTCGGCCGGCTTCGGCCGGGCGGCGGAGGTGACGTTCTTGAGGTCCGGCCGGTTGCCCGACTTGTCGCCGTGGCACCAGGCGCACGATTCGATGGGGCTCGTGCCGTAGTACAGCATCTTCGGGCTGTTCGAGCCGTGCGGGTTGTGGCAGCTCGCGCAGGAGAAGTTGCGCCCCTCGCGCCGCGGGTCCTTGAGCCCGTCCACGACGTGACCGCGGCTGATCTGCGGCGTCACGTGCCGGCCGTCCGGCTGCTCCGGGTGGCAGGAGACGCAGAGGGCGTTCACCTTCTTCGGGAGGAGCGCCGCGACGCCGGTGCCGTGCGGATCGTGGCAGGCGGTGCAGCCGTAGCGCTCGAGCGCGGCGTGCTTCACCTTCCCGCCGTCGAGGGGCTTGTGGCACTTGTAGCAGCCCGCCTTGCCCTCGCCGACCTTGAGCCCGTTCCGGTTCGGCGAGCCGTGCGGGTCGTGGCACTGGTCGCAGCCCTTCTGGATGGGCGCGTGGAGGACCTTGCGGCCGGTGAGGTCGTCCTGGTGGCACAGGAAGCAGGTCTGCTGGGTGGTGGCCTTCGCGAGGAGCTTCGGCTGGTCCGAGGAGTGCGGGTCGTGGCAGACGGCGCAGTCGCCCGCGACGACGGCGGTGTGCGGGTGCTTCGCCTTGTCCTTGCGCTCGTGGCAGCCGTTGCAGAGGTCGACGGCGTTCTTCTTGAGGAGCTTCAGGTTGTCCGAGCCGTGGCCGCCGTCGTGGCAGCCGAGGCAGTCGGTGCGCTTGAAGGCGCCGTGGACGACCTTCTTGCCGAGATCGATCCGGTAGCCCGCCCCCGGGGTCCCGCGGCCGACCGGCGCGCCCGGGCCGTGGCACTTCAGGCAGAAGCTCGTGCCGCTCTCGGCGACGACGTTGTTCGGGAGGTTGCCGCCGTGGGCGTCGTGGCAGTCGAGGCAGCGCCCTTCGACGACGGGGGCGTGCTTCACCGGCTTCAGGACGAGCCCCTCCTGCTCGTGGCAGTCGAAGCAGATCTTCTCGCGCGGCTCCCGGAGGATCCCGGGGTAGGGCGAGGAGTGCGGGGCGTGGCAGGTGAGGCAGCTCCCCTGCCGGATCGCGGTGTGGACCGACTTCTGCTGGTCCTTGCGCTTGTGGCAGCCGTAGCAGAGCTCGGGCTCGGCCTTGGTGAGCGCCCATTTGGACGCCGTCTTCGACTTGCACTTCCCGGCCTCGTTCGTCACGGCGCGGTGGCAGGCGGTGCAGTCGTTCTTCTCGAGGGCCCGGTGCATCACGAGGCCCTGGCCGAGGGCGGCGTGGCAGCCGGTGCACCGCTCGGTGGCGGACGGCCCGCCCGCCGGGGCGGCCTGGCCGGCCCCGGCGGGCGCGGCCTTCGGAGCGTCGAGCTTCTTCGTCCCGTTCGGCGGCGGCGGCAGGGGGACCTGGGCCCGGGACGCCCGCGGGAACGCCGCGACGATGAGCAGGGCGGCGAGGGCTGCCCGGCGCGCCGCGCCAGCAGCCGGGGCGGCGAGGTGGTGAGCCTTCCGGCTCTCGACGGATCTCACGGGCACGTGGGTCGTCACTCCGTGTTCTGGAAAGGCGCGCAGCGACAAGTTCGCGGCCCGCCAGTGCAATCGAGGTGCCGCCAATTCCCCAAAAGGGACGGGCTGGTGAGCGCGCGCTTTTGTCCCACGTTTACGGGAGGGGTCCCGCCTAGTTATGAGCCGTTCGTTGGGCCCATCGGGGGAGACTCCCTACATGCACGGGTTTCGCGGGGTGGTCGGGTAGCGGGGCATATCACGCAGTCGTTGCGCCATATGCCCCCAGAGTCCGCCGGAATCTGGCGACCGATCCGGCTGAAAGAGACGCCGCTGACGGCACCGGGCGCGGCGCCCGGATCTCGCAAACTGAACGGAAACGACCGATGATTCTCCAGGGCTTCCCCGCGCGGGCTCTCCCTGGGATGATGCGGGCGAAACGCCTCAGGACTCCCAGGAGCCCCGGATCAGGATGAATCCCTTCGAGAGCGCCTATCGACGGCTGGATTCCAGCACGCGGGCGCGGATCCTCGTCCCCACGGCCCTACTCTTTGCAGTCACCCTCGCCGTGATGACGGCCGCAGCGGTCCACATGTACGGGTCGGACATCGAGCGGGGCCGCCGCGAGCGCGCGGAGGTGTTCACGGGGATGGTGGCGGGCGGGATCTCGAACATCATGCTCGCCGGGCGCCCGCAGGAGGTGCCGCTCCTCCTCGAGACGCTGCCCGGGCACGGGTCCGACCTCGTGGCCGCGAGCCTCGTCTCGCCGTCGGGGAACGTCTCGGCGTCGTCGTCGCCGCGCATCCTGGGGACGATCCCCTGGCGCGACCTGCAGCGGTTCGAGAGGCAGACGGTGGTCTCGTCGCCGGGCGGGAACGCCACCGAGTAC
>DATKAL010000182.1:0-3076 GCA_035498135.1 Anaeromyxobacter sp. | reverse complement strand
CAGGGAGAGGAAGGTCGGTTCCATGGTTCACCCCGCGTAGGAGAGGGCCAGGGCCCGGGCCAGGAGCCGCCACCCGTCCACCGCCACGAAGAGGAGGAGCTTCAGCGGCAGCGACACGGAGGTGGGCGAGAGCTGGGTGAGGCCCAGCGAGAGCAGGGTGTTGGCCACCACCAGGTCGACCACCAGGAAGGGCAGGAAGACGAGGAAGCCCATGGTGAAGGCGCGGCGCAGCTCCGAGACCACGAAGGCGGGCGCGAGCACCGCCAGGTCGCCCTCGCCGGGCGGCTCCGCCGCCGGGCCGCGGAGCCGCCGGGCGACGTCGAGAAAGGCGGCCCGGTCGTCGGCGCGGGCGAAGCGGCCGAGGAAGGCGCGGAGCGGTCCGGCGGCGCGGTCGAGCGCCGCCAGGGTGCCGGCCACGCCGCGCTCGCCGGGCGCGGGGCGGGCGAGGGCCGCGGAGCGCTCCACCACCGGCGCCATCACGAGCAGGGAGAGGACCAGGGCGAGCCCGGTCACCACGGTGGTGGGCGGGACCTGCGGGGCGCCCAGGGCCGAGCGCGCGATGGAGAGGACCACCGCGATCTTGAGGAACGAGGTGAGCATCACCAGGGCGGCGGGGAGGAGCGCCAGGAGCCCGAGCAGCACCAGGAGCTCCGCGGCGTGATCGGCCGCCGGGCCGGCCGCGGGGAGGAGCCCGCTCACGGCCGCTCCTCCCCGGCCCAGCGGGTCAGCACGCGGACCCCGCCCGCTCCGAAGCCGACCAGGAGGCGCCGTCCGTCGGCCTCGAGGAGCAGGAGGCCGGCCTCGCGCCCGAGGGGCTCGCGCGCCAGCACCCGGAGCGGGCCGGGCGCCGGCGGGCGCGCCCACCGGCGGGCAAGGACCGCGGCCACCCCGAGGGCAGCCGCCAGCAGCCCGGCCCGGGCCGCCGCCGCGGCGAGCCCCCCCGGCAGGACGGCGAGCAGGAGGAGCCCCCCGCCGGCGGCGGCGAGGAGGAGCGGGCGCCTGGCGAGGAGCGCGCTCACGGTGCGCCCTCGACCGAGAGGATCCGCACCCCGACGGCGCCCTCCAGGTCCACCAGCTCGCCGCGGGCCACGGCGCGCTCGCCGACCCGGAGGGCGACCAGGCCCCGGCGGTCCAGCGCCAGGGGCAGGACCGAGCCCGGCTCCAGGCGGGCCAGGTCGGAGAGAGGGACCTCGATCCGGGCGAGCTCGACCTCGAGCAGGACCGGGAGGTGGGCATTCGGCTCGGCCATGTGGACCTCCTCGACGTGGAAGGCGTCGTCCTCGACGCGGCCGGCGGCGCGCAGGCCGCCGGGGAGCAAGAGGGTGTCCCGCCCGTCCCCCGGGGGATCGACGACCACCACGTCGCCGGGGGCGAGCGCGCGGAGCTCGTCGGGCGCCACCGGGGCGGCGCCGCGGCGGAGCGAGCCGGGCAGAGCGAGCCGGGACGCGGAGGCGGAAGGCGCGCCCGCCAGCGCCCGGAGCGCGGCCGGAGGGAGGAGCAGCCTCGCGCGGCCGCGCAGCGGCCCGGTCTCGAGCTCGAGCTCGATCCCGAGCGCGGAGGAGGGGTCGCCGCCCGTCCCCAGGCGCGGGGCGAGCGCGGCCTCGACGCCGGCCGCCCCGGCCGCGCCCTCGAGCGCGGCGAGGGCGAGGAGGTCGAGGGTGGAGCCCTCCACCGGCGTGAGGGACGAGGCTGGGCCGGCCTCGCCAGGGCCGCCGGCGAGCCGGTCCACGATCGAGATCACCAGGGAGGGATCGACCTCGAGGAGGGCGGCGGCGGGGAGCGCGGCCAGCTCGATCCGGACCCGGGCGGAGCAGGGCCGGGGCGAGGCCGGCCCCGGCACCGGACGCCCCCGGATCGCCACCTCGCAGCCGAGGAGGCACCCCAGTGCGCGCGCCGCGCCCTCCGCCGCCTCGACCCCCGCCGCGCGCGCCGCCGGCGTGAGCGCGGCGTAGCCGCGGGAGAGGGCGGGGAGGTCGAACGGGAACGCCATGCCCGTTCCCGGATCCACGGGGCGTGCCGGGGAGAAGGCCGAGCGGCGGCGACCGGTTGGCGAGCGCGGGTGGACGCGCTCCGGCCGGCCGGCGCCCGCCGGCGGCCGAGGCGCGGACCGGCGCGGTGTCAGGAGACGCGCTCCCGAGCCAGCCGGCGGAGGAGGGGATGCACCTCCGCCGTCGAGCCCGGAGCCGGATCCACGGCCCGGGCCAGCGCGGCGGCGACGCGGGGGCGCTCGCCGGGGAACCGCGGGCCGGGGGCGCTCCCCTCACCCGAGGCGGCTGCCGCGAGCGCGGCCAGCCTGGCGGCGCGGGGGAGCGGCGCGAGCCGGCCGGCCTCGCGCGCCGCCTCCGGGTCCGGGACCCGGCCGAGGAGCCGGACCGCGTCCGCCGGCGCGAGCGCGGCGGCCAGCGCCGCCAGCCGGAGCGCCTTGCTCCTCACGCCGGGCGCTCCACCCCGGGCCGGAGCCGCGCCCGGAGCGCGATCCCGCCCAGCACCGCGGCCGAGAGCGCGATCCCGGCTGCGAGGGCGAGGAGGAGGGGGGAACGGCGGGGCGGGAGCGGGGGTGGCGGCGGCGCCTCGGCCGCGGCGATCACCACCGCCACGGCGCCGGCCTCGAGCCCATCGGCCGCACCCGCCACGAGCGCGCGGATGCCACCCTCGAGCGCGCGGATGCTCGGGCATGCCGCGGGCCGGCACCGCACCAGGACCGCGGCCCGGGGGGCCTGGCGGTCGCCGGGGCGGAGCGGGTCGGCCTGGGGGAGCCCGAGGTGGACGCGGGCCCCGACCACGCCGTCGATCGCCTCCAGGCTCCGGGAGAGCTCGCCCGCCAGGGCGTGCAGGAAGAGGGCGTGCTCCTCGGTCGGCGTCGGGACGAGCCCGCCCTTCCCGAACACCTCCCCGAACCCGGGCGCTCGCGGGCGTGGCAGCTCGCGCTCGGCCAGGAGGCGCCGGGCCCGGGGGGCGTCACCGGCCGCCACGGCGACGGTGAAGCCCCCCTCGCCTCCGTCCTGGCGGGCGGCGCGGGCGGCCACGCCGACGCCGTCGAGGGCCACCACCACCTCGTTGGCCTGCCCCTCCTCCA
>DATKAL010000181.1:0-13008 GCA_035498135.1 Anaeromyxobacter sp. | reverse complement strand
CCACGTCTCGGTGGTCCCGAGCGTCTGGTCGGAGGGGACGAGCCTCTCCGCCATCGAGGCGATGTGCGCCGGGAGCGCGGTGGTCTCGACCGACATCGGCGGCCTCGGGAACCTGGTGGTCCCGGAGGCGACCGGGCTCATGGTGGCGGCCACCGCCCGCGGCGTCGAGGCGGCGGTGGCCAGGCTCCTCGACGACCTCCCGCTCGCCCGCCGGCTGGGGCTGAACGCCTACCGGACCGCCTCGAGCTCCTTCTCCCGGATCGCCTGGGCCCGGCGGATCTGCGGGGTGCTGGCCCGCGCGATCGAGGCGCCCGAGCCCGGGCCGCTCGCCCGCCGGGTGGCGCCCTTCCCGGGCGCGGACTGAGGTCGCCGGGGGGCCCGCGCGCCCCTGCTCCTCCGCCGCATCACGACCGATCGGTCAGCTCGAGCCGAGCTGGCGCGGGCCGTCGGCGGCCGCGGCGGGGAGGGCCCCGGCCGCCGGGCGCCCGCCCTTCCGGCAGACCGCGATGAGCGAGAGCGGCGGGAAGGGCAGGGCCCGGTCCACCAGCCGGAAGACCGGGGTGAGCGCGTTCAGGACCAGGATCTGGAAGAGACCGAAGGACCGGCGGCGCAGCACCTTCCCGTTGAGCCACCAGGCGGGGAAGCCGATCCGGTTGAAGCGGAGGATCTGCTCCACCTCGAAGCCCGCGTCGGTCGCCAGCGCCCGGAGGGTGGCCTCGGTGTAGCGGCGCTTGTGGCCGAGGACCTCGTCGAGGGTGCCGAAGACCCCCGGGTCGTTCGGGACCAGCACCAGCGCGCGGCCGGACTCGGCCAGCACCCGGTGGATGTTCCGCATCGCCCCGGCGTCGTCGTCCACGTGCTCGATCACGTTCAGGCAGACCACCGTGTCGAACCCGCCGGGCGTCTCGGGGAAGGAGTCGCCCCGGGTCACGTCGGTGAGGGTGACGTCGAGGTAGGGCCGGTCCTGGGTGAGGCCGTTCAGGGTCTGGAGGTAGAGCGGGTTGATGTCCGAGGCGACGTACTGGTCGCGGGGGATCAGCCGGCGGGTGAGGTTCCCGGTCCCGCTCCCGATCTCGAGCACCTTCCGCCCGCAGTGCGGGCGGATGGTGTCCGCCATCCAGGCGTTGAAGCGGGGGGCGCGCCCCAGCCGGCCGAGGATCTCCGAGCCGTAGGCGTCCTTGGCGTAGACCTGATCGGAGAGGGAGAACCGCAGGATCGCCCACATGGCCTTGAACCCGTCCCGCCAGCCGATCTTCTTCCCCTCCTGGTAGGTCCGGCCCGAGTAGCTGATGGGGACCTCGAAGATCCGGGCCTCCCGCTTGGCGAGCTTGATGGCGAGCTCCGGCTCGAGCCGGAAGTCGTTGGAGACGATGGGGATGGAGCGGAAGAGCTCGGTGCGGATCGCCTTGTAGCAGGTCTCCATGTCGGTGAGGTTCACGTTGGTCACCCAGTTGGTGAGGAACGTGAGCAGGCGATTCCCGAGCTCGTGGCGGAAGAGGAGGGCCCGGCGCGCCTCGCCCCCGGCGAAGCGCGAGCCGAAGACCGCGTCGGCGCCCTCCTCCACGAAGACCTGGACGATCCGGAGGAGGTCCTTGGGGTGGTACTCGAGGTCGGCGTCGTGGATCACCGCCAGCTCGCCGCTCGCCTCGGCGAGCGCCGTCCGCACCGCCTTCCCCTTCCCGCCGTTCAGGACGTGGCGGAGGAAGACCCACTCGATCTTCCCGCGCCGGCCGTGGCCGCGCAGCTCGACGCCGTTCTCCAGCGGGCCGTCCTCGCGCCAGGAGATCCCGCGCTCCCCGGAGAAGGTTCGCAGCACCTCGGCGGTCCGGTCCCGGGAGCAGTCGTCCACCACCACCACCTGGATGCGCTCCAGGTGCGGGCTCCGCTCCAGGATCTCGAGCCGCTCCAGCGAGGTCGCGACCAGGTGCTGCTCGTTGTAGACCGGGACCAGGACCGAGAGGGAGGTCATGCCGGCCGGTTGTATCAGAGGCCGCCCCGCCCCGGAACCGCGCGTCCGGGCTCCGGGGGAGGCGCCCTTCCCCACGCGCCGGGGAACGCTCAGGGCCAGGCGAGCACGGTGAGGAAGAAGGCCGAGCCGCCCTTCTCGCCGGTCACCTGGTGCACGATCCGCTGCCCCTTCTCCACGGTGAGGCGCGACTGGGTGTTGCGCGAGGCGAGGGCGACCTCGAAGGTCACGGTCGTGCCGCGCTCCTCCTGCAAGGTGAGGCCGACGTGCTCGCCGTCCGGGAGCCGGACGAACTCGGTCTTCCCGCGGGAGAGCGTCACCTTCTGCTCGTCGGTCTGGTCCCACTTCACGTAGGCGAGGTGGGAGAGCTGCCGGCGCAGGTTCTCCAGGCGCGGGTCGATGTGGGCCGGCCCCTGGCGCGAGCCCTTGATCACGCGGACGTGGACCGGGACGTCGCCGAGGGCGCGCGCCGGGTGGAAGGCGGACAGGCCGATGAGCGCGAGGAGGGCGAGCAGGATCGAGCGACGAGGCATGAACCCTCCACGCGAGGTGACGCTCACGAGCCGAGGTCGTCGTCCGCGAGGAGCACCACCGGCCCGTCGGACGTCTGGATCACGGTGGAGACCCCCTCGGCCGAGAGCTCGAGCGAGGCCACTTGGCGGGCGGCGTCCAGGTGGAAGTAGAGGAAGAGGGCCAGCGCCGCCAGCGCCGGGGCGAGGGTGGCGAGGGTGGCCTTCCAGTGGTCGTGGAACCAGCCGAGCGTTCCGGCCGGCGCGGGCGCCCCGATGCGGGCCATCACCTGGTCGACGAACGGGGCGAAGTCGCGGGCGGCGGCGCGGGCGAGGAGCCCCTCGGCCACCAGCCCGTCGGTGGCGGCGAGGTCGGCCGCCAGCGCGCGGCAGCGGGCGCAGCCGGCCAGGTGGGCGGCGAGGGCGCGACCCTCCTCGTCGCGGAGCTCACCGGCGCGGGCGCCGATCATCGGGGCGTAACGGGCGCAGTCCCTCATGGCTCACTCCTCGCCTTCCGCGGCCTCCACGTCGTCCGCCGGGGCGAGCCCGGCGTACTCGCGGAGCGCGGCCTGCATCTTCTTCCGCGCGTGGAACAGCCGGCTCATCACCGTCCCCTTGTGGATCCCGAGCCGGTCCGCCAGCTCCTCGTAGGAGAGCCCCTCCACCTCGCGCAGCACCAGGATCGTGCGGTGCTTCTCGGGGAGACCGTCCAGCGCCTCCTGGATCTTGCCCGCCAGCTCGCGCCGGAGCGCGTTCTCGCGCGGGTCGTTGCCGAGGGCCGTGGCGAGGATCCCCTCGGCCCCCTCGGCCAGGTCCGCCTCCAGCACCTCGTCGACGTCGTCCTTGTGGCTCGCCCGCTCCCGGCGGATCGCGTCGATCGCGAGGTGGGTCGCGATCCGGTACACCCAGGTCGAGAAGGCCGCGTCGCCCTTGAACTCGTGGAGGTGGCCGTGGACCCGGACGAAGGCCTCCTGGGCCACGTCCCAGGCCAGGTCCGGATCTCTCACGATGCCCAGCGCCACGGCGTAGACCTTCCTCTGGTGGCGGACGACCAGGGTGCGAAACGCGTCGGCTTCGCCGGCCTTGGCTCTCGTGACCAGCGCGAGGTCGTCTGCTTCCATCGAAGGGACGCGGGCTCCGGCAGCGAAATTCACGGTGTGGCGTGACAACCTAGCACGGGCCACGTTGGGGGGCCGAAGCGCTCTGACCGGAACCGGGCCCAGCCGCCAGGGGGGCGACCCGACAAGAGAATTGCCCAATTGCACCGCGCGCCCGGGGGTGGGACAACGGGCGGTCGCTCCTGGCCCACCCAGGCGTTATCGTATCGGAACCCGCTGGAATGTGCGGAGGAGATGAGGGTTTGCGACTGAGGCGCATGCCCGGGGCGTACGGAGACATCGCCCGCGTCCTCGGAGGGGCGCGGCGGCGACAGGTGCGGCTCGTTCTCCTCGGCGCGGGAGCGGCGGGGCTCGCGCTCGCGCTCCTCTGCCTGCTGGCCGGGGCGGTGGCGCTCGGGCTCGGCGCCAGAACCCCCTTTCGGGTGATCGCGCTCGCCGGAGCATGTCTTGGGCTCGCCGCGTCGCTAAGCCGCGGGGCGCTCGCCCTCCTCCGGAGCGCCCGGGACGACGCCGGAGCGGTCCGGGCCATGGCCTGGGGTCGGTCGGGCCTCCGCTCGGCCCTCCTCTCCGCGGTCGAGCTCGCGGGCGGCCGCGAGGAGATCGCCGCGAGCGGCCGCTTCTCGGTCGCCCTGGTGGACGCCCACCTCGACCGGACCGCGGCCTCGGCCCGGGCGATCGATCTCCGGCAGGCGATCCCCGATCGCCCGGCGCGGCGGGCCGGCCTCGCCCTGGCGGCGGTGCTCGGCGCCCACCTGGCGGCCTTCGTGGTGGCCGGGCCGCCGCTCGGCCGGGCGTACGCCCGGGTCCTCCGCGGCGATCCGGCCGGCGCCCCGCGCGCCCAGGTGGACCCGATCACCGGCGACGTCGAGATCACCTACCGCTACCCGGCCTACATGCGGCGCGAGCCGCGCACGCTCTCGGGGACCGGCGGCGAGCTCCGGGCGCCCAAGGGCACCGAGGTGCTGCTCCGCACCCGGGCCGATCGGCCGGTGCAGCGGGCCGAGCTCGACGTCGCCTCCGAGCTGCCCGGGCCGGCACCCGGCGACGAGGCCAGGGCCCCGGGCGGATCGTCCGCGCCCGGGGCGCTCACCGGGCGCTTCGCGCTCCAGGTGACCGGCGGTCGCGACCTGGCCGGGCGGCTGGTGGTCGGCGACGGGGGCAGCTACCGCTTCCGGTTCCTCGACGCCCGGGGGCGGACGGTCGCCGAGGGGCCGCCCATCCCGATCGTGGTCGAGCCCGACGCCTACCCCGAGGCCCGGATCCTCTCGCCGGAGCGGGAGCTGGAGGTGGACGGCGACCGGGTGGTCCCCATCGAGTGGCAGGCGGAGGACGACTTCGGAGTGCAGGAGGTGACGCTGGTGCTGAAGCCGCCGGCCGGGGAGGAGCAGCGCCGGCCGCTCCGCCGGGAGGGGACGCTCCGCCACGACGGCGGCACGGTCGACCTCCCCCTCGCGCCCCTCGGCCTGGCCGAGGGCGAGCGGCTCTCCTACTGGATCGAGGCCCTCGACACCGACACCGTCTCCGGGCCGAAGAAGGGGGCCTCCGAGCCCCACACCATCAAGATCTACTCCGAGGCCGAGCACCGCCGGCAGGCGCTGGAGCAGGCGCGCCAGGTCTTCGAGGAGCTCCTGGCGCTCCTCGGCGACCGGCTCGAGACCTTCGCCCGGGGGCCGGTCGCCACCGCGGAGCGGCTCCCCGCCGCCCAGGCGCTCGACGCCCGGACCCGCAGCCTCCACGAGACCATGCGGGAGGTGGCCCGCCAGATCCGGCGCGACCCGGCCGGCCCGCGCGAGGTGGCGGCCGCCCTGCAGAACGTCGCCGGGAACCTCCGGGTGGCGGAGCAGCGGCTCACCGCGGCGCGGGTCCCGATCGCCCAGGCGCTGCGGGTGCGCCTGCGGCCCGACCCGGGGATCGTGCGCGCCATGGCCCACCTCGACGGCGAGCTCGACCGGCAGCTGGAGAACGGCGTGCTCTACCTGGAACAGCTCCTCGACAAGCGGCGCGCCGAGGACCTGCTCCGCCTGGCCAAGGACCTGGCCGGCCGCCGGCGCGAGCTCGCCGGCCTCCTCGAGAAGTACCGCCAGGCGCCGAGCGAGGAGGGGAAGAAGGAGCTCCTCGCGCGGATCGAGCGGATGAAGGAGCGGGTGAAGGACCTGCTCGCGAAGATGGCCGAGCTCTCGAAGGGCTTCAACGACGAGCACATGAACGCCGAGGCGCTGGCCGAGCTCTCGAGGTCCCAGGACCTGGTGTCCGGCCTCGACGAGGTGGAGCGGAAGCTCGCCCAGGGCGACCTGGAGGGGGCGATGAAGGCGCTCGACCAGATGGCGAGCGCCATGGACCGGATGCTCGCCGGCCTCCAGCGGACCGCGGGGCTCCCCGACGAGAAGGCCCGCGCCCTGATGAAGGAGATGCTGGCCTTCAAGGAGGAGCTGGAGAAGGTCGAGCAGGAGCAGCAGCGGACCGCCGACCAGACCGAGCAGGTCCGCGCCGAGTACCGGCGGCGGATCGCCGATCGGCTCAAGGGGGCCGAGAAGGAGCTGGAGCGGCTCGCCGGCCTGGCCCAGCAGGCCCGCCGGGAGGTGGAGCAGGCGCAGCCGGGCGTGACCCTCCGGGCCGAGCTCGACTACGAGCTCTCGCGTGAGGGGCTGAAGGATCTGGAGCGCGCCCTGGGGATGAAGGAGCTCGAGGGCGCGGCCGAGGCGGTCGGCCGCGCCCAGCCCTCGGTGGAGCGCCTCTCGATGGTGCTCGAGGAGGACGCCCAGCTCGCCCAGCGCACCCAGTCGCTCACCGGCAAGGACCCGCTCCAGATCGCCGAGGCGGAGCGGAGCGTGCGTGGGGCGGCCCCCAAGGTGCGGGAGATCCGGGACCGGCTCGCCCGCCTCCTGCCCGACCCGCAGTCGGTGCTGGGCAAGGGGGAGAAGGAGCGGCTCGGCGAGCTCGCCCGGAGGCAGGCGGAGCTGGAGCGAAAGGCGGCCGGGCTCCAGGGCAAGCTCCAGGAGCTGGCGCAGAAGGCGCCGGTCTTCCCGCCCCAGGCGGGCGAGGAGCTGGAGGGCTCCCGCAGCCACATGGGCCAGGCGGCGGCGGAGCTCGGGGCGCGCAACCCGCAGCGCGGCCACGGCGAGCAGCAGCTCGCCCTCGACGGCCTGGCCCGCTTCAAGAAGGGGCTGGAGGACGCGGCCCGGCGCCAGGGCGAGGGCGGCGGGGAGGGCTTCCCCTTCCCGTTCGCCGAGTCGGGCGGCGAGCAGGGCGGCGACGGCCGGGAGCCCTCCCGCGAGAAGGTGAAGATCCCGGGGGCGGAGGCGCACCGCGTGCCGGAGGAGTTCCGCAAGGACCTGCTCGAGGCGATGAAGCAGGGGGCGCCCGAGCGCTACCGCGGCGAGGTGCAGCACTACTACGAGGAGCTCGTCAAGTGAGCCCGGCGGTGCTCGCCCTCACCCTCGCCGTCGCCCGGAGCGAGCCGGCGCCGCCGCCGCCGGAGGCGGATCCCGCCCCCGAGGCGGGCGCCGCGCGCGCGGCGCTCGCCGCCCTCGAGGAGGAGGACGTCGCCCTGGCCCACCAGGCCCTCGGCCCGTTCGAGCCCCTCGACCGGGCGGGCGCGGCGGTCCGGTTCGCCGGGGGCGTCCTCCGGTTCTTCGAGGGGCGCTACCCCGAGGCGGTCGCCCTCCTCGCCTCGGCGGGGGCGACCGAGACCCCGGAGTACGGGATGGCCCAGGCGGCCCTCCGCGTCACGCTCCGCGACCAGCGGGTGGAGACCGAGCACTTCGCGGTCTGGTTCCCGCCCGACGCCGCCCCGGCGGTGCCGCCGCTCCTCGGCGCCCTCGACGCCCAGCGGCGGGCCCTGCGGCCGCTCCTGGGCGAGCTCCCGGCCGGCCGGCTGCGGGTGGAGCTGGTGGGGAAGCCGGGCGAGGTGGCCGCCCTGGCGGGGCTGGCGGAGCAGGACGTCGTCCGGAGCGGCGCCGTGGGCGCCGCCAAGTTCGGGAAGCTGGTCCTCCTCGCGCCCGAGGGCCCGCCCGGGGACGCCTGGCTCGACGCCGCCGCGCACGAGCTCACCCACACCGTGATCACCGCCCGCACCCGGAACCGCGCCCCGGTGTGGCTGCAGGAGGGCCTCGCCACCTGGCTCGAGGGGAGCTGGCGCGGGCGGGGGGGCGCGCTCTCGCCGCGCGCCGAGGCGCTGGTCGCCCGGGCGGGCGCGCGGGGACGCCTGATGGAGCTGCGCGAGATGCACCCCAGCCTGGCGAGGCTCTCCTTCGACCGGGCCGCGCTCGCCCAGGCGGAGGCGGCGCTCGCGGTCGAGTACCTGTCCCGCCGCGCCGGGGCCGCCTCGATCGCCGAGCTGCTCGAGCGCGTCGGGGCGGGCGCCGACGCGGAGGAGGTCGCGGCCGGGGAGCTGGGCCTCGGACCGGGCGGGTTCGCCGCCGGCTGGAGGCGGTACCTGGACGAGCGCGCCCTCTCGCAGGCGGGGCGGGAGACGCTCCGGCGCCTGGGCGAGGTCGACGGGGCCGACGGCCCGAGGGGAACGCCATGACCCGCGGCCCGCTCGCCGTCCCGCTGGCCGCCGCCCTCCTCGCGGTCGCGCTCCCCTGGGCCGCCCGAGCCGGGTCGGGAGTGGGCACGGCGGAGGGGGGGCGGGAGCGCCCGGAGAGCCCGGCGGCCGGCCAGGCCGCGCTCCAGGCGCTCAAGGCCCTGGCCGACGAGGACGTCACCCGCGCCCGCGCGCTGCTCGCGCCGTTCGAGCCGCTCGACGGGGCGGGCCAGTCGATCGCCTTCGCCGGCGGGGTCCTCCGCTTCTTCGAGCAGCGCTACGGCGAGGCGGTCGCGCTCATCGAGGGCTCGGGGGCGGGGAACGCCGGAGGCTACCTGGCGCTCGCCCGGGCGGCCCAGGCGGTGACCCGGGACGACACCCGCGCCGAGGGGGAGCACTTCGCGATCTCCTACCCGAAGGGGAAGGACGAGGTCCTGGTCCCCTACCTGCTCGAGGCGCTCGAGAAGCAGCGCGAGGTGCTGGCGGCGGCGGTGGGCGAGCCGCCGCCGGGCCGGCTCACGGTGGAGGTCGTGAGCGACGTGGCCGGCCTGTCCAGGCTCTCCACCCTCACCGAGGCCGAGATCCGGACCAGCGGGACGGTGGCGGTCGCCAAGTTCGGCAAGCTGATGCTCCTCTCCCCCAAGGCGCTCCTCAAGGGCTACGACTGGCTCGACACCGCCGCCCACGAGTACGTGCACAACGTGGTGACCTTCCGGACCCGCAACCGCGCCCCCATCTGGCTGCAGGAGGGGCTGGCGAAGTGGTTCGAGGCCCGCTGGCGGGGCGGGGGGGAGCCGCTCTCCCCGTACTCCGCCGCCCTGGTCCGCGACGCCGTCGCCCGGGATCGCCTCGTCACGTTCCAGGAGATGCACCCCTCGCTGGCGAAGCTCCCCTCCCAGGAGCGCGCCGCGCTCGCCTACGCCCAGGTCGTGCTGGCGGTCGAGTTCCTGGTGAAGGAGAAGGGCCCCGGGGCGATCTCCCGGGTGGTGGAGCAGGTGGGGAAGGGGAAGAGCGCCGAGGAGGCGGTGGCGGACGCGGCCGGGGAGCCCTTCCCCCGCTTCCTCGCCGACTGGAAGCGCTACCTGGCCCTCAGGCCGCTCCCGCGCGGGGGGGACCACGAGCTCAGGAAGCTCCGGTTCCGCGACGATCCGAAGCAGGGCGGCGCCTGGGCGGAGTGGGCCGAGATCGGCGATCCGGACGCGCGCGGCTTCGCCCGGCTGGGCGAGCTCTTCCGCGAGCGCGGGCGCTGGACCTCGGCGCGGCTCGAGTACGCCAAGGCCTACGCCAAGGTGGGCGGGCGGGTCCCCATCCTCGCCGGCCAGTACGCGCTCGCCGCCCGCATGTCCGGGGCCCCGGGCGAGGCGGAGCAGGTCCTCACCGAGGCGCTCGGCTGGAACCCCGGCTACCCCGCCCTGAACGTGCAGCTGGCCCGGATCCTGGTGGAGAAGCAGGACTGGGCCGGCGCCCGCGACCGGCTCCTCGCCGCCAACCGCGAGGATCCGCTCGACCCGGAGATCCACGCCGGGCTGGCCCAGGCGCTCACCGCGCTCGGGGACCCGGGCGGCGCCTCGCGCGAGGGGCGCTTCGCGGCGATACTGGCGGGGCGCCCCGCCCCGGAGGGACACCCGTGACCGACGCCGCCCCGACCTCCCAGAGCCCCGACGCCGATCTCCACGCCGTGCAGGAGCTGCACGAGGCCCGCCGGATGCTCCTCGGCGAGATCGAGAAGCGGATCGTGGGCCAGAAGGAGGTGGTGGACGCCCTCCTGGTGGCCCTCTTCGCCCGCGGCCACTGCCTGTTCGTGGGGGTGCCCGGGCTCGCCAAGACCCTGCTCATCTCCACCGTCGCCGACGTCCTCGACCTCTCCTTCAACCGGATCCAGTTCACGCCGGACCTGATGCCCTCGGACATCACCGGCACCGACGTCCTCGAGGAGGACCACACCACCGGCCGCCGCACCTTCCGCTTCGTGCGCGGGCCGATCTTCGCGAACCTGCTCCTCGCCGACGAGATCAACCGGACCCCGCCCAAGACCCAGGCGGCGCTGCTCCAGGCGATGCAGGAGTACCGGGTGACCGCCGGCGGAGAGACCTACCCGCTCGACCTCCCCTTCCTGGTCTTCGCCACCCAGAACCCCATCGAGCAGGAGGGGACCTACCCGCTCCCCGAGGCGCAGCTCGACCGGTTCATGTTCTACGTGTCGGTGAGCTACCCGAGCGCCGCGGAGGAGGCGGAGATCGTCCGCTCCACCACGGTCGCCACCCGCGCCCCGCTCCGGCGGGTGCTCTCGCCCCACAAGATCCGGGACCTGCAGGACCTGGTGCTCCGGGTCCCGGCCGCCGACCACGTGATCCAGTACGCGGTCGAGCTGGTCCGGCGCACCCGGCCGGGCGAGCCGGGGGCGCCCGACTTCGTGAAGGAGAACGTCTCCTGGGGGGCCGGGCCGCGCGCCAGCCAGTACCTGGTCCTCGGCGCAAAGAGCCGGGCGATCCTCGACGGCCGGATGGCGGCCTCCGAGGAGGACGTCCGCGCCCTGGCCCGCAACGTCCTCGTCCATCGCGTGATCACCAACTTCCGCGCCGAGTCGGAGGGCGTGACCAGCGGCCAGATCGTGGATCGGCTGCTGGAGAAGGTGCGGGTCTAGACCTTCGATGGCCGATCCGAAGCGCCCGCTCCTCGATCCCGCCGTGCTCGCCCGGCTCGGCACGCTGAAGCTCCGCGTCCGGGCGATCACCGAGGGGGTCCTCTCCGGCCTGCACCGCTCCCCCCACCACGGCCAGTCGGTCGAGTTCGCCGAGCACAAGGAGTACACGCCCGGCGACGAGATCCGGCACATCGACTGGAAGGCGTACGGCAAGTTCGACCGCTACTACGTGAAGAAGTACGAGCAGGAGACCAACCTGCGCGCCTACCTGGTGGTCGACGCCTCCGGCTCGATGGGCTACCGAGGCGACCCCTCCCGGCTGACCAAGCTCGAGTACGCGAGCGCCCTGGCCGCCTCCCTCGCCTTCCTCCTGGTCCGGCAGCAGGACGCAGCCGGGCTGGTGGTGGTGGCCGGCCAGGTGCAGCGGGCGGTCCCACCCCGGGCGGCGGCCAGCCACCTCGGGACCCTGGTCGACGCCCTGGAGACGGTCCAGCCCGGGGGGCCGACCCGGCTGGCGGCCGCGGTCGACTGGGTGATCGAGCACGCCCCGCGCCGCTCCTCCGTCCTCGTCTTCTCCGACCTGATGGACCCCGAGGAGCGGGTGCTCCGCAAGCTCGCCCAGCTCGGGCGCCGCAAGCACGAGGTGACCCTCTTCCACGTCCTCGACCGGGCGGAGCTCGAGTTCCCCTTCGACGACCCGACCCTCTTCCTCTCCATGGAGGACGACCGGCAGGTGGAGGCGCACGGGCGCGACGTGCGGAAGGGCTACCTCGACGTGGTGACGCGCTGGCTCGACGAGGCCCGGCGGATCGCCGCCGAGGCGGACGTGGACTACGCGCTCTGCCGGACCGAGCGGCCGCTCGAGGAGGTGCTGCTGCCGTTCCTGGCGCGCCGGGAGGCGTCGGCGGCGTGAGCCTCGGCTTCGTGAACCCGGCCCTGCTCTGGGGGCTCCTGGCGGCCGCCATCCCGCTCGCCATCCACCTCTTCTTCCGCCGGCGCCCGCGCCCCATCCCCTTCCCGGCCATCGACTTCATCCTCCGGGCGCGGCGCGAGACCCAGCGGCGCCTCCGGCTCCGGAAGGTCCTGCTCTTCGCCGCCCGGACCCTGCTCCTCGCCGCCGTGGCCGCCGCCATCGCCCGCCCCCGCGCCGAGCAGCCGGGGGCGCCGGCCCTGGCGGCGGCGAGCGGGCCCCGCGCCACCGCCATCGTCCTCGACGCCTCCGGCTCGATGCGCTACCGGCTCGACGGGCGCGCCCTGTTCGAGCGCGCCCGGGCCGACGCGCTCGGGGCCCTGGCCGGCCTCACCCCCGAGGAGCCGGCCACCGCCCTGGTCTGCGGGAGCGAGCCCCCGGCGGCCGAGCCCCCCGGCTTCGACCGCGCCCAGGTGCGCCGCGTCCTCGAGCGGGCCGAGGCCACGGCCGCCCACTCCGACCTCACCGCCTGCGTGGCCGCGGCGGTCCGGGTCCTCGGCTCCGCCAAGGCGCAGGAGGGGCTCCCCAAGCGGCTGGTGGTCGCCACCGACCTCGCCGCCCACGCGTGGCGGCTGGACGTGCCGCCGCCCGCCGTCGAGGGGCCGGGGGGGGGAGCGCGCCGGCCGGAGGTCACCATCCTCGACGCGGCCCGGGGGAGCCCCCTCCCCAACCACGGGATCGTGGGGCTCGAGGCCGAGCCCGATCCGGCCGCCGGCCCGCGCGGGTTCAAGCTCACCGCCGTCCTCGCCAACCACGCCGAGGCGCCGCTCAAGGACGCCCCGCTCTCCCTGGTGGTCGGGACCGGCCCCGAGGCGAAGACCGCGATCCGGGCCTTCGCCGACCTCCCCGCCAACGGGACGGTGCGCAAGTCGCTCCTCCACGCCTTCCCCCAGGGCGGTCCGGCGGTGGTCCGGGTCGCGCTCCCCGAGGACGGCCTCGCGGACGACGACTCCCGCGCCCTCGCCCTGATCGTCCCCCGCGAGGTGCGCGCCCTGGTGGTCGACGGGGCCCCCTCGCCGGTGAAGTACCGGGACGAGGCCTACTTCGTGGACTCGGCCCTCGCCTCGCCCGCCTCGCCGGTCCACCCCCGGCTGGTGGACGCGGAGGCCTTCCCCAAGGAGGACCTCTCCAAGGTCGACGTGATCTTCCTCCTCAACGTCCGCTCGGTGGGCTCCCGGGCGGACGAGCTCCGGAAGTTCGTCGAGGACGGGGGCGGCCTCTTCATCTCGCTGGGCGACCAGGTCGATCCGGACCAGTACGCGAGGGAGCTCGGGGC
>DATKAL010000180.1:0-11100 GCA_035498135.1 Anaeromyxobacter sp. | reverse complement strand
TCTTCATCCCGTGCATCGCCAACTTCTTCATGATCCTGAAGGAGCGCGGGTGGCGGACCGGGGTGGCGATCGCCGCCTTCATCCTGCCCTTCTCCTTCGGGGTGGGCGCGGCGGTCAACCAGCTCATGCGGCTCGGGCACTAGGAGCGCGACCGTGAGCGCGGTGATCGGGAGATCGGAGCGCTGCCCGCTGTGCGGGATGGAGTTCGACGCCGCGGGGCAGGGGTGCCGCCCGAGCTGCCCGATGTCGAGCGGGTGCAAGGTGATCTGCTGCCCCGGGTGCGGGTACACGTTCCCGCAGGAGACCGGGCTGGCGGGAGGGCTGCGGCGGATGTTCGACCGGCTGAAGGAGAGGAGGGTGCGGGAACCGTGAGCGAGGCCGCCCATCGGCAGGAGGAGATCCTCGAGGCGGTCTTCACGGAGCGGGAGGAGGGGCGCGACGCCGCCGCCGGGATCCTGGCGCGGGTCGCCCCCGACCACGCCCCGGGCGCGGCCGGCGCCGACCTGGAGGCGCTGGCCGGGGCGGGGCTGGTCCGCCTGGAGGGCGACCGGGTGGCGCTCACCGAGGCGGGGGAGGGGAGGGCCCGGGACGTGGTCCGCCGCCACCGCCTCACCGAGCGGCTCTTCCGCGACCTGCTCGCCCTGGGCGAGCCGGCCACCGAGCGCCAGGCCTGCGAGTTCGAGCACATCCTCTCGCCCGAGGCCACCGACTCGGTCTGCACGCTCCTCGGCCACCCGCCCACCTGCCCGCACGGGAAGCCCATCCCCTCGGGCCCCTGCTGCGGCACCTTCCAGAAGACGCTCCGGCCGCTGGTGACCGGGCTGCCCAGCTTCGAGCTGGGGGCCACCGGGCGGATCGTCTTCATCGCCCCGAAGTTCCACGACCGGATGGACCGGCTCGCCGCCCTCGGGGTGATCCCCGGCTCCACCATCCGCCTCCACCAGCGGTCGCCGTCGTACGTGATCGAGGTGGGGGAGACCACCATCGCCCTCGATCCGGAGATCGCGGGCGAGATCTTCCTCAAGCCGGTCGAGGCGCGCTGACGCCCGCACCTCGCCGTCCCACCCCCGACCGTCGCGCGCCCACAACATGAGAACGCGAATCAACATCAGGATCGGCGGCGCGCTGCTCGCCCTCGCCCTCGGGGCGGCCGCCCCGGCCCGGGCCGTGGACGCCCCGGCCGCCCCCGCCCCGGAGCCGGTCGAGCCCTCGACCGTCTTCACCAGCTACGGCGAGATCAACTACAACCGGCCCACCCGCCCGAGCGAGGCCCAGATCGACCTGCGCCGCTTCGTGCTCGGGTTCCAGCACCGCTTCGACGAGCGCACCAAGGTGGTCACCGAGCTGGAGGTGGAGCACGCCGTCTCCTCCGCCTCGGACCAGGGAGAGGTGGAGATCGAGCAGGCCTTCGTAGAGCACCAGTTCGGCGCGGTCTGGGCGGGCCGGGCGGGGCTGTTCCTGATCCCGGCCGGGCTCCTGAACGAGCACCACGAGCCCACCGCCTACTACGGGGTGGAACGGAACTTCGTGGAGACGGCGATCATCCCCTCCACCTGGCGGGAGGGCGGGATCGAGGCGGTGGGCGCCTTCGCGAGCGGCCTCACCCTGCAGGCCGGCCTCTGCACCACCATGGACCTGAACAAGTGGGACGCCACCTCCGACGAGGGGCGGCTCTCGCCGCTGGGCTCGATCCACCAGGAGCTCCAGCTCGCCCGGGCTCACGACCTGGCCGGCTTCCTCGCCCTCGACTGGCGGGGGGTGCCCGGGCTGCAGCTCGGGGGCTCGGTCTTCGCGGGCGACTCCACCCAGGGGCAGCCGGCGACCGGGCGGGCGGTGATCGTGCTCTGGGACGTCCGGGCCCGCTGGACCCCGGGGCGCCTGGACCTCTCCGCCCTCTACACCCGCGGCACCATCTCCGGCACGGCCGCCTTCAACACCCCCCTGGCGGCCGACCCGGCCAACACCACCCTGGTCCCCGCCGCCTTCGACGGGTGGTATGTGCAGGCGGCCTACCGGGTCTGGTCGCGGGGCGACCTTGGCCTCTCGCCCTTCGCCCGCTGGGAGGAGTTCGACACCGGGCGGAGCTACGCGGCTCTCGGCCCCGGGCTCACGACGCCCGCGGCCCTCCCCGTCCAGGCGGTGGCCACCGCCGGGCTCAGCCTCGACGTCACCGCGGGCGTGGTGGTCAAGGCCGACGCGCAGTGGTTCCGGGAGGACCACACCCAGAACCGGATCGACCTCGGCCTGGGCTGGAGCTTCTAGTGCGCTGGTCAGCCGGTCGCGCCGCGGTCTCCTGGACGATGCTCGCCCCGGCGGCCGCCCTGGTGGCCCCGGCGCCCTCTTTCGCCGTCGACTACCTGACCGCCGAGCAGGCCCAGGCGGCGATGTTCCCCGAGGCCGACCGGTTCGAGGCGCGCGAGCTGGCGCTCGACGCCGGGCAGCGGGCGGCCCTCCAGGCCCGGCTGGGCGTGCCGGTGAAGGAGCGCTGGCCGGTGCGGGTGGCGCGGCGCGGGGATCGAACGCTGGGCGTGGCCGTGGTGGACGAGGTGCTGGGCAAGTTCGAGCGGATCACCTTCGCGGTCGGGGTGGGCGCGGACGGGGCGATCCGGCAGATCGAGATCCTCTCCTACCGGGAGAGCCACGGGCACGAGGTGCGGCTCCCGGCGTGGCGCAAGCAGTTCGTGGGGAAGACCGCCGCCGCCCCGCTCCGGGTGGGCGAGGACATCGCCAACGTGAGCGGGGCCACCCTCTCCTGTCACCACGTCACCGACGGCGTGCGGCGCATCGTGGCGGTGCTCGAGCAGGCAGGCGGCGCGGGGGGGCTCCGGTGAGCGGTCCGCGCTTCGCCCGGCGGTCGCGGCCCGCCCTCGGCACCCTGGTCGAGCTGGGGATCGGGATCCCGGAGGAGGTCCCGGAGGCGGAGGCGCCCCGCTGGATCGAGGCGGCGCTGGCGCCGGCCTGGGCCGCCCTGGCGGCGGGGGAGCGGGCCCTCTCGGCCTTCGAGGCGGGCAGCGACGTGGGCCGCTTCAACGCCGCGCCGGCCGGCGCCGCGCTGCCGGTCGCCCGGTCGACGGCCCGGGTCCTCCGGGCGGCGGCACGGCTGTGGGCGGAGACCGGCGGGAGCTTCGACGTCACCCTGGGCACCGGCCCCGGCGCCTGGGCGCTCGAGGGGAGCGCGGCCGCGCCCCGCCTCCGGAAGCGGACCGCCTCGGTCCGGCTCGACCTCGGCGGGATCGCCAAGGGGCACCTCGTCGACCGGGCGTTCGCGGCCCTGGCGGCGCGGGCGGGGAGGGGCGGGGCCTGCTGGGTGAACGCGGGCGGCGACCTCCGGGTGCGCGGCGTGAGCCTGCCGGTCCACCTCCGGGACGAGCGGGGCGGGGGAGCGCGGCCCTGGCTCGCGCTGCACGCCGGCGCCCTGGCCACCAGCCGGTTCGGTCCCGGGGCGCGCTCGCGGCTCGCCGGCCCGGGCGCCTCGGGGGAGCGCCATGTGAGCGTGGCCTCGCCGCGCTGCCTCTGGAGCGACGCGCTCACCAAGGTGGTGGCGATCACCGGGCGGGTGGATCACCCTGCGCTGGCCCGCCGCCGGGCCGCCGCCTGGCTGCACCGGGCCGAGGAGGGCTGATGCTGCACCGCGCGACCAACGCCATGGCCGGGTGGCAGCGCCGGACGGTGACCTGGGCCGCCGTCGGTCTCCTGGCGACGGGCCTTCTCTGGCTGCCGGTTCACTACCTGTGGGGATCCGGCGCGGGTGAGCTTCCGCACCCGCTCGAGCCCTGGCTGATGCGCGGGCACGGGGCGGCGGTCCTCGCGGCGGTCTTCGCCGCCGGGACGGTGGCCTCCGGGCACGCCCAGCGCGGCTGGCTCCTCGGGCGGAAGCGGGCGAGCGGGGTCGCGCTCTGGTCGCTGGCGGCGTTCCTCGCCGCCAGCGGCTTCGCGCTCTCGTACCTGGTTCCGGAGGGCTGGCGTCCGGCGGCCGGCTGGGCGCACGCGGCGGCCGGCCTCGGCGCCTTCCTGGTGGGGGCCCTCCACGCCCGGCCGTCGCGGAGCGGCCGCGGCGACGCGACGCCGCCCCTCGGCTAGCCAGGCCGGAGGGGGAGGCGCCCATCCGGTTCCGCCCGCCTCCGTTGGCACGTAAGCAGCCAATATGAGTACGTAATATGTCGTCGCGCGCCCGGGGAGCGCGCCTTTTGCCGCATGCGCGGCTTGACCGCACCGCCCCGAGACACTAGAAGACGTTCATCTCATGAACGCGGATTCATCCAGATGAGGTCAGGTTCATCCCAGGTCGTGCGGCTGCGCGCTCGGCTCCGGGAGGAGACCGCCCGCGCCATCCTCGCCTCGGCGGAGCAGGTCCTGGCCGAGGAAGGGCTCCACGCCGCACGGATGGAGCGGATCGCGGCGCAGGCCGGCGTCGCGGTGGGGACGCTCTACAACCACTTCCAGGATCGCGAGGCGCTCCTCGACGCGCTCGCCACCCAGCGCCGGGTCGAGCTCCTCGGCAAGCTGGACGGCGCGCTGGCGGCGACGGAAGGTCGGCCGGTCCGGGAGCGGCTGCGGGCCTTCCTCGCCGCCCTGGCCGACCACGCCCGCGCCCACGGCCGGTTCCTCCAGGCGCTCGTCCAGGCGGGGGAGGGGCCGGTCCGGGCCCGCCCGCCGGCCCCCCTCCTCGACGCGCTCGTCTCCCGCGCCGAGGTGGCCCTGGCGGCGGGCGTGGCCGCCGGCGAGCTCCGGCCCGATCCGGCGGGCGTGGCGGCGCTCTCCTTCGTGTCCCTGGCGCGGACGGTGGTGCTGCGGGTGATCGCCGAGCAGCCGGACCGGGGCGCGGACACGCTCGAGGCGGTGCTCGAGCTCTTCCTCCGGGGGGCGGCGCGATGAGCGGGCTGGCCGCCACCCTGCCGCTCCAGGCGGTCCCGGCCCGGCCGGCCACCAACAAGTGGCTGGTGACGGTCTCGGTCACCTTCGGCACGCTGATGGGGGCGATCGACTCCTCGATCGTGAACGTGGCCCTCCCCCAGATCCGCGGGGCGGTGGGCGCCACGGTCCAGGAGATCACCTGGATCACCACCGGCTTCGCCATCGCCACGGTGGTGGTGATGCCGCTCACCGCCTTCCTCGGCCGGCTCTTCGGCCAGAAGCGCGTCTACATGCTGAGCCTGCTGATCTTCGTGGTCGGCTCGGCGCTCTGCGGCGTCGCCTCCTCCCTCCCGCAGCTCGTGATCTTCCGGGCGGTGCAGGGCTTCGGGGCGGGGGCGCTCCAGCCCACCGAGCAGGCGATCCTGCGCCAGACCTTCCCCCCCAAGGAGCAGGGGATGGCGATGGCCCTCTTCGCCATGGCGGTGATGGTCGGGCCGGCGATCGGGCCCACCCTGGGCGGCTACATCGTCGACAACTACCACTGGTCCTGGATCTTCTTCATCAACCTGCCGGTGGGCGCGCTCGGGCTCTTCATGGTCTGGCGCTTCGTGCACGAGCCGGACGACATCCGGGCCGCCAACGCGGCCGCCGCCGACGCCCAGCGCCGGAACATGGACTGGCTCGGGATCGCCCTGCTGGCGGTCGGGCTCGCCTGCCTCCAGTTCTTCCTCGAGGAGGGGCAGCAGAAGGACTGGTTCGAGTCGACGCTCATCGCCGGCTGTGCGGCGGTCGCCGTGGTGGCCCTGGTCCTCTTCGTCTGGCGGGAGCTCACCGCCCCGGTGCCGGCGGTGAACCTGCGGCTCTTCAAGGATCGCGTCTTCACCTCCGGGACGCTGGTCGGGGCGGTGATGTTCGCCGTCCTCATGGCGAGCATGTTCCTCCTCCCGCTCTTCATGCAGGAGCTGCTCGGCTTCACCGCCATGCAGTCGGGCCTGGCGCTCATGCCCCGGGTGCTGGTGATGATGGCGGTGACGCCGGTGGTGGGCCGGATCTACGGGAAGGTGTCGCCCCGGCTCCTGGTCGGGATCGGGGTGCTCCTGGTGGCCTACGGCGCCTGGGACGTCTCACACGTCACCTTGGCGACCACCTCGTCGGGGATCGTCCGCGCCATCCTCGTCCAGGGCGTGGGCTTCAGCTTCCTCTTCGTCCCGCTCACCACGGCCGCCCTCTCCCGCGTGCCCCGCCACCAGCTGGCCGATGCCACCGGGCTCAACTCGCTCCTGCGGCAGGTGGGGGCGTCGATGGGGTTGGCGGTCTTCGCCACGCTCCTCGAGCGGCATGGGCAGATCGCCCGCGCCGCGCTGGTGAGCCACCTCACCCCCGACCGGCCCGAGGTCCAGGGGCGGCTGGCGGCCCTCGCCGCCGGGTTCGCCGGTCGCGGGTTCGACCCGGTCACCGCCCGCGCCATGGCCCTGCAGGGGCTGGACGGCCTGGTGACCCGGCAGGCGATGGTGCTCGCCTTCGAGCAGGTCCTGCTGCTCACCGCCATCGTCTTCGTCTGCGTCCTGCCCCTGCTCCTCTTCCTCAAGGTGAACCGGCGCGCGACCGAGAAGGTCCACGTCGAGTTGGAGTGACCATGCCCCACGAACCGCAGCTCCAGGAGCTCCGCCCCGCGCCCGTGGAGGCGCCCCCGGTGAACGAGCCGGCCGCGCCGCGCCCGCGCCGCCGCTTCGTCCTGGTCGCCGGGGCCATCGTGGCCGCCCTCGGCCTGGCCGGCCTGGGGGCGCACGCCTGGCTGACCCGGGGGGAGGAGACCACCGACGACGCCCAGGTCGAGGCCGACGTGGTGGCTCTGGCCCCGCGGGTCGCCGGCCCGGTGGTCGCGCTGCTGGTGGTGGAGAACCAGCCCGTCAAGGCCGGCCAGCCCCTCCTGCGGATCGACGACGCCGACTACCAGCTCAAGGTCCGCCAGGCGGCGGCGGAGCTGGCCACCGCCCGCGCCCAGGCGGCGGCCGCCGACGCCCAGGTGGGCGCCGCCCGCGCCTCGGTGACCAAGGCGGAGGCCGAGGCGGAGAAGGCGGCCATCGATCTCCGCCGCGCCGAGGAGCTCCGGCGCGGAGACGCCATCGCCGCCGAGCGGTTCGACGCCACCCGCCTCGGGAGCGAGACCGCCCGCGCCGGCGCGGGAGCGAACCGCTCCCAGTACGCGGCCGCCCTGGCGAACACCGAGCTGGCCCACGCCCGCGTCGAGGTGGCCCAGGCGGCCCTCGACCTGGCGCGCCTCCAGCTCTCCTACACCACGCTGGTCGCGCCGGCCGACGGCGTGATCTCCCGGCTCGGGGCCCGCCAGGGGCAGCTGGTCGCCGCCGGGCAGCCGGTCGCCCAGCTGGTGCCGAACCGGACCTACCTGGTGGCGAACTTCAAGGAGACCCAGACCGGCGCCATCCGGCCCGGACAGCGGGTGGACGTCGAGCTGGATGCCTACCCGGGCCGCCGGCTCGAAGGGAGGGTGGAGAGCCTCTCCGGCGGGACCGGCGCGCGGTTCGCCCTGCTTCCCCCCGACAACGCCTCGGGCAACTTCGTCAAGGTGGTCGAGCGCGTGCCGGTCCGGGTGAGCTGGGTCGATCCGCCCTCGGACCTGCCGCTGCGGGCCGGGCTCTCCGCCCTGGTGACCGTCCACACGCGCTGACCGCGCGGTGCGCGCCGGCCGGCCCGGACGCCGCCGGCCACCGGCCGGCGCACCCCGCTCGACATCGACCGATTTCTGGACGGCCCCGGCGGGGCTGGTACGGTTCCGCTCCAGAGGGCGGCGCGGTGAAAGGGACCGACGGGGGACGGCGGCGGTGGGTCGTGCTCGGGGCCGTGGTCGCGGCCCTGGCGGTGGCCTCCGCGCTCGATCCGGCCGGGCTCCAGATGTTCCTCCGCCTGTCGGGCCAGGTGCGGGATCTCCGCGCCGAGAACGGCAGGCTCGCCGCCGAGAACGCGCGGCTCGCTCGCGAGGTCCGGGCCCTGCGCTCGGAGCCGGTCGCCCTGGAGCGGGCGGTCCGGGAGGAGCTGCGGTTCATCCGGCCGGGCGAGCGGGTCTACTGGCTGGGCGACGACCGTGGAGGCGTCCCTTGAGGCGGGCCGCGGAGGCGCCGCTGCCCGAGCGCGCCCCGGTCGGCGCCACCCCCACGCTCCGCAGCCGGCTCACGTTCCGCCGCCCGCGGCCGCTCGCGATCCGGCTCTACGCGGCCCTCTTCTCCGACCTGGGGCTCCTGGGCGCTCCGGCTCGCCGCCGCGCGCTCCGCTTCGCGCTGCGGAGCCTTCCCGCCCTGGTGGCCGTGGGGGTGGGGGCGCTGGTGGTCCTCCGCGCCTTCGAGGGGCTCCCCTCCAGCTGGCCGCAGGTGGCGGCGATGGGCGTCCTGGCGGCCGCCCTGGGGGCGCTCGTCTGGCGGCGCGTGGCACGCGCCGCGGCGGGGGAGGCGGCCGGGTACCGGGAGCAGCTCGAGCTGGGCGCGCTCTTCGTGGTGGCCGCGTACGTGGTCGCCCAGGCCACCTCGGCCGGGGGCGGGGAGTCGGTCTTCCAGCCGGTGGTCTACCTGGTGATGGCCTTCCTGGTGGCCTTCCTCGCCCCGGGGGTGGGGGCGGGGCTGGTGGCGCTGGCGGTGGCGCTCGAGGTCCTCGGCTGGGCGGGGCGCGGAGCCCGGGTGTGGGACCTGCCCGAGGCGGTGGTCCACGCCGGGTTCGTGGTGGTCTTCGCCGTCCTCTACAACGCCGTCCTGGCCGCCCGGCTGGCGGCGAGCCGGCGCGAGGAGCGGGCCGCGGTGGAGCGCCGGATCCGCTCGCTCGCCCAGGCCGCCCGCGAGTTCCGCATCCTGGGGGGCGAGGAGGGACAGGACCCGGCCGCTCGCGAGCGGCGCTGGACCGAGGCGGCGGTGATCGAGATCGAGGCGGCGGTGGCGGGCGCCCTGGAGGTCGCCACCGCGGCCCTGCGCAGCCACACGTGCGCGCTCTACTGGCTGACCGAGGACGACCGCCGGCTCGTGCTCCGCGACTGCCGGAGCGCCTCGGAGGCGATCGCCCGCGGGCCGCTCCCCGCCGGCGAGGGGCCGCTGGGCGGTGCCCTCAAGCGCCGGGCGCCGGTGCGCCTGCACGGCGAGGTGAAGGGCGTGAGCTACTACGCGGACGGGACGCGCCCGGCCGCCCTGCTGGCGGTGCCGGTCCTGGAGCAGCGCGGCGGCCACGTGCGCGGGGTCCTCCTGGCGGACCGGGTGGTGCCGGCCCCCTTCGACGACGCCGACGAGAAGCTGCTGGTGACCCTGGCGGCCGAGATCGTCCGGGCGGTCGAGGCCGAGCGGCTGATGAAGGACGTGCGCCAGACCCGCGAGCAGGCCGAGCACCTCTACCGCGCCATCGAGCGGCTGAACCGCAAGACCAAGCTCCTCGAGGTGCTGGACGAGCTGGTCGGGGCGGCGGCCGACATGGCGCCGGTCGACTTCGCCGCGGTGGCGCTCCGGGACGAGGGTGAGCCGGACCGGGTCCGGGTGGTGCGCGTCGCCGGCGAGGCGGCCGGGGCGACGGCGCTGGAGGGGCACGCCTTCGGCCTGGAGGAGGGGCTGGTGGGCTCCGCCATCCGCATGGACGCGGTCCTCCCCGCGGCCGAGCTCGATCTGGCCCGGACCCCCATCCTCGGGGCGGTCTCGCTCCGGGGCCTGGCCGCCCTGAAGATCCTCCCCCTCAAGGCCGGCGAGAAGGTGCTCGGGGCCCTGATCCTGGGGGCGCGTGCGCGGGGCGCCTACGCCCGGGAGCGCGTCCGCCAGCTCGAGGTGGTCGCCGCTCACGCCGCCCAGTCGATCGAGCGGGCGCGCCTCTTCGATCAGACCGAGCGGCTGGCCACCACCGACGGTCTCACCGGCCTCCTCAACCACCGCACGTTCCAGGAGCGGCTCGACGCCCAGCTGGCCCAGGCGGAGCGCTACGGGAAGCGCGTCTCTCTCCTCCTCTGCGACATCGACCACTTCAAGTCGGTGAACGACACCTACGGCCACCCGGTCGGCGACCAGGTCCTCAAGGCGGTGGCCAGGACCCTGGCCCGGGAGGCGCGGGCCACCGACGTGGTGGCGCGCTACGGCGGGGAGGAGTTCGCGGTGGTCATGCCCGAGACGGACGCAGGCGGCGCCCTCGTGATCGCCGAGCGCATCCGCGAGCGGGTGGGGAAGGCGGTGCTCGAGACCGGGAAGGGGCCGCTCCGGGTCACGCTCTCCCTCGGGGTGGCGACCTTCCCGGAGGACGGGCCGCGCAAGGCGGCGCTGGTGGAGCGGGCGGACGCCTGCCTGTACCACGCCAAGCGGAGCGGGCGGAACCAGAGCGTCGCCGCCGGGGCGCTGCGGGCGCCGCAGCGCGCGGTCGCCGGGAGCTGAGGGGAGCGCTTCACCGCTCCCCGAGGTGGCCGGTGGGGGCCGGCCCGGGTTAGACTCGGGCCAGCCGCCACGAGGCGGTCCCTCCCCGGAGCCGCCACGGCTTGAAAAAGAACTTCGTCCTCGACACCAACGTCCTCCTCCACGATCCGCGCAGCATCTTCGGGTTCGACGACAACGACGTGGTCATCCCGATCTACGTGATCGAGGAGATCGACAACTTCAAGCGTGACCTCTCCACCCTGGGCCGGAACGCGAGGCAGGTGTCGCGCTTCCTCGACGAGTTCCGCGCCAAGGGGAAGCTGGGCGAGGGCGTCTCGATGGGGCCGGAGCACGGCAAGATCCGGGTCCTGGTGGTGGACGGGAAGTTGCCGCACGGAGCGGGGGACGGCCACAGCGTCGACGACAAGATCCTGGCGGTGGCGCTCGACATCGCCGAGCGGGAGAAGAGCACCCCCTGCGTCTTCGTCACCAAGGACACGAACCTGCGCATCCGGGCGGACGCCCTCGGCCTGCACGCCGAGGACTACGACGTCGAGGGCGTGGTCCTGGATGAGCTCTGGAGCGGGGTGTCCGACCTGGACGTCTCGCCGGAGCAGGTGAACGACTTCTACGCCAGCGGCGCCATCCCGCTCCCCGACGGGGGCGAACCGCCGCCGCCCAACGCCTTCGTGGTCCTGCGCGACCGGACCAACCCCCAGCACTCCGCGGTGGGCAAGTACAGCGCCGCCAAGCAGCAGTTCGTCCAGCTCATCAAGACGCCCAAGGAGGGCTGCTGGGGCATCCGCCCCCGGAACAAGGAGCAGTCCTTCGCCCTCGACCTGCTCCTCAACGACGAGGTGCGGCT
>DATKAL010000179.1:0-4408 GCA_035498135.1 Anaeromyxobacter sp. | reverse complement strand
CGCCGGGGGGGGGGGGGGGGGGGGGGGCGCCGCGGCCGGCGCCTTCTTCCACATGGTGGCGAACGGGCTCTCCAAGGGCGTGCTCTTCCTCACCGCCGGCAACATCCAGCGCGCCTACGGCTCCAAGCGCGTCGACGAGCTGCGGGGGGCGGCCCGCCGGCTCCCCCTCTCCGGACCGCTCTTCCTGCTCGGGTTCCTGGCGGTGACCGGCTCGCCCCCCTTCGCCCCATTCCTCTCGGAGCTCGCGATCCTCTCCGGCGCCCTGCGGGGCGGCCACCCGGCGATCTCGGCCGCCTTCCTCTCGCTGCTGGCGGTGATCTTCGTGGCCATGGGCGCGACCGTGCTCCGGGTGGTGCCGGGCGATCCGGGCGAGGGGGCGGTCCCCCCGGGCTTCCGCGACTCCGCCCTCACCGCCGGCCCGCCCCTGGCGCTCCTGCTCCTCGTCCTCCTCCTCGGGCTGTGGGTCCCCGCTCCCTTCCGCGAGCTCCTCGCCGCGGCCGCCGCGCGGGTGGGAGGCTAGGTGCCGGGCCGGGTCCTGAGCGCGCGGAGCGCGGAGGCGGTCCTGGCGGGGGCGGTCCCCGACCTCCCGCTCGACGCCTTCCAGGGGATCCTCGCCGACGCGCTCACCGCCGACGGCCGGGTCGCCGCCTACTTCGGGGAGGAGGCCGCGGGCGGCGGCGTGCGGGTGACGGCGGCGCTGGCCAACGACCGGGAGCACACGCTCGGCCTCCTCTCCACCACCGTGGACGGCGCCGTCCCCTCGCTGGCGGCGGAGTGCCCGGTGCTCCAGCTCTTCGAGCGCGAGCTCGCCGAGCAGCACGGGATCGTCCCGGAAGGCCACCCCTGGATGAAGCCGGTGCGCTTCGAGCCGCGGCGCCACGGTCGGGCCGACCCCTGGCGCCGGGCCGAGCCGCTCGACACCCTCCCCGGCCCCTATCCGTTCTTCGCCGTCGAGGGGGAGGAGGTGCACGAGGTCGCCGTCGGGCCGGTGCACGCGG
Organism: Anaeromyxobacter sp.; assembly: GCA_035498135.1. GTDB lineage: Bacteria > Myxococcota > Myxococcia > Myxococcales > Anaeromyxobacteraceae > Anaeromyxobacter. Next base: position 3,410 of record DATKAL010000179.1, on the reverse strand, counting down.
GGGTGATCGAGCCGGGCCACTTCCGCTTCCAGTGCCACGGCGAGAACGTCTTCCACCTCGAGATCGTCCTCGGGTACCAGCACCGCGGGGTGGAGCGGATGCTGGCCGGCGGCCCCACCCGGCGGACCGTGGCCCTGGTCGAGGCGGTGGCCGGGGACACCGCGGTCGGGCACGCCCTCGCCCACGCCCGGGCGGTGGAGGGGCTCTCGGGGGTGGAGGCCCCGCCCCGCGCGGCCGCCCTCCGGGCGGTGGCCCTGGAGCTCGAGCGGGCGGCGAACCACGTCGGCGACCTGGGCGCCCTGGCCGGCGACGTGGGCTTCCTCCCCACCGCCAGCGCCTGCGGCGCGCTCCGGGCCGACTTCCTGAACGCCCTGGCCGAGCTGTGCGGGAACCGGTTCGGGCGAGGCCTGGTGGTCCCGGGCGGCGTGCGCTTCGACCTCCCGGGCGACGCCGCGGAACGGCTCGCGACCCGGATCGACCAGGCGGCCGCGAAGGTGGCCGACGCGGTGCGCCTCTTCTTCCGGGCCGCGTCGGTGCGGAACCGGATCGACGGCACGGGCGCGGTGGGCGAGGCCCTGGCGGCCCAGCTCGGGCTGGTCGGCCCGGCCGGGCGGGCGAGCGGGCTCCCGGTGGACGCCCGGATCAGCCACCCGTTCGCCCCCTACGACGCCTCTCCCCTTCCCCTGGTCACGCAGGAGGCCGGCGACGTCGCCGCCCGGGCCCGGGTGCGCCGGGAGGAGGCTGCCCACGGGGCGGTGATGGCGGCGGCGCTGCTGCGCGCCCTCCCCCCCGGCCCGGTCCGGGCGGAGCTGCCGGCGCCGCGTCCCGACCGCCTGGCGGTCTCGCTGGTGGAGGGCTGGCGGGGCGAGCTCTGCCACGCGGTCCGCACCGGGCCGGACGGCCGCTTCGCCCGGTACAAGGTGGTGGACCCCTCCTTCCACAACTGGATGGGGCTGCAGCTCGCCCTCCGCGGCCAGCAGATCTCCGACTTTCCCCTGGTGAACAAGAGCTTCAACCTCTCGTACTGCGGGCACGACCTGTGATCGGCATCCTCCGCAACCGGCTGCGGCTCGGCCGCCAGACCATCGCCTACCCGACCGGCCCGGTCCGCCTCCCCGAGCGCTTCCGCGGCCGCCCGGCGGTGGAGGCCGGCCGCTGCCGGGACGGTTGCCGGGCCTGCGCCGAGGTCTGCCCCACCGAGGCGATCGCCGGCGCGGGGACGCCGGGCCTGGCCCTCGACCTCGGCGCCTGCCTGTTCTGCGGCCGCTGCGAGGAGGCCTGCCCCGACGAGGCGATCCGCTTCGGCCACGACTACCGGCTCGCCGCCAACGCCCGCGCCGAGCTCCTCGTCCGGGGTGACGCGCCGGTGCTGGCGCGCGCCCTCGACGCCGAGATGCGGCGCCTCTTCGGCCGCTCGCTCCGGCTCCGGCAGGTCTCCGCCGGCGGCTGCAACGGCTGCGAGGCGGAGCTGAACGCCACCGCCAACGTGCAGTTCGACCTGTCGCGCTTCGGGATCCAATTCGTCGCCTCGCCGCGCCACGCCGACGGGATCGTGGTCACCGGGCCGGTCTCCGAGAACATGCGGGCGGCGCTGCGGGCGACCTGGGAGGCGACGCCCCGCCCCCGGCTGGTGATCGCGGCCGGGGCCTGCGCCATCTCCGGCGGCCCCCTGGCCGGGAGCCCGGTTTGCCACGACGGGCTGGCGCGCGGCCTGCCCGGCGTCCCCGTCGACCTGTGGATCCCCGGCTGCCCGCCCCACCCGGTGACGGTGATCGACGGGCTCCTCCGCCTGCTCGGGCGGATCGAGGGGGACCGCCTGCGGCTCGAGGGGACGGGGGTGCTCTAGGCTCCCGCGGCCGCCTCGAGCGCGACCGGGTCTCCCTCCGCCACGCGCCCCTCCGACAGGACGCGGGCGTAGACCCGGCTCCAGCCGGGGCGGAGCTTCTGCGAGATCCGCTGGAACCGGCCGCCGGCGAAGCACCCGGCGACCTTCTCGCAAGGGTCGGCGTAGCCGGTGACCTGGAGCCGGACCGGCCCGATGGCGAGCCGGGCGCCGGGCGCCACCGCCGCCCAGTCCAGCCCGGCCACGGTGAGGTTCTCGCCGGCCGCGCCGGCGGCGATCGGGTGCCCCTCCGCCCCGAGGGCCTCGAGCACCTCCAGCGACCAGAGGGAGACGGCCCGCTCCGGCCCCCCGTGGTACCGGAGGTCCCGCTGCCGGTCGCCCTCGACGCCGCCCCGCCCGATCCGGGCGGACGGGATGGGATGCTTGGGGACGCCGCCCTGCGAGACGTTGATCCGGACCAGGCGGCCGACGTTCATGGCGCCCTTCCATGGCCCCGCTCACCGGGCGCCGCCAGGCCTCTTGGCCCTCGCCCCGCCGCACGCCCCCGACGTGACCGCCTCGCCCCGGCGGTTCCCGGTTGCCCTGGCCGCGCGCGCGAAGGAGCATCCGAGGACGCCGGAATAGGGGATCCGCCCCCACGGGTTGTCGCCGGAGCGGGCGCCGGCGGGAATGAGGACGGATCCTCCGCGAAGAAAGGGCTCATGGTCATGGCGATGACGAACCGCGACGAGCGCTCGGGCGAGGACCTCCTGCTCGGCGCAGGGGCGGAGTTCGACGGGAAGCTGACCTTCAAGGGGACGGTCCGCGTCGACGCGCGGTTCAAGGGGTCGATCGTCACCGACGACGTCCTGATCGTGGGCGAGCGCGCCCGGATCGACGCGGAGATCACCTGCGGGAGCGTGATCGTCCACGGCGAGGTGAACGGCAACATCCGCGCCCGCGAGGAGGTCGAGCTCCTCCGCTCGGCCCGGGTCCGCGGCGACGTCCACGCCCCCTCCCTCACGGTGGAGCCGGGGGCGGTGCTCCAGGGCTCGATCCGCGCCGACAGCGGCGAGGGCGACCAGGACGACGCGCGGCCGAGCCTGGGATCGTCGCGCGACCTGGGCGGCGCCGCGGCGTCGCCGGGCTGACGCTACCGGATCCGGCCCAGCAGCCGGAGCAGCCCGTCGAGCAGGGTGAAGGGGTGGGGCGGGCAGCCGGGGATCCAGAGATCCACCGGGATCTCCGCCGGCATCCCGTTCCCGTGCGTCCCCTCTCCGCGGAACGGACCGCCGGCGATGGCGCAGGCCCCCACCGCGATGGCGACGCGCGGCGCCGGGACCGCCTCCCAGGTCTGGAGGAGGGCCGGGCGCATGGCCTCGGTCACCGGCCCGGTGACCACGATCCCGTCGGCGTGGCGCGGCGAGGCGACGAACTGGATCCCGAAGCGCCCGAGGTCGAAGACCACGTTCCCGAGCACGTTCAGCTCGGCCTCGCAGGCGTTGCAGCCGCCCGCCGACACCTGGCGGAGCTTGAGCGACCGGCCGTAGACCCGGAGCATCTCGGCGGAGAGCGCGCGGGCCAGGGC
>DATKAL010000178.1:0-6704 GCA_035498135.1 Anaeromyxobacter sp. | reverse complement strand
GATCGAGATGATCCTATGGTCGCCCACCGCCGCCTACCATCGCCTCGGTGCCGCAGCCCGCGGCGGGTCCGCGCGCCACGGCCACGCCCTCCCGAGCGGGCCCGGAAGGTTCACGCGCCGTGGGGTGCGACCCGGCGCGCCAGCAGCTCGGCCTGGGAGTCGACGCGAGGCTCGTCCGGGCCGGGGGCGAGCCGCACGTAGCTCCCGTCGGGGAGCATCCGCCGGGCCCGGACGTTGTCGCGCAGGTAGGTCCCGAGCACGTCCTCGCGCAAGTGCCGCACCAGGGCCGGGTCGGTCACCGGGAAGAGGACCTCCACCCGGCGCACCAGGTTGCGGGTCATGAGGTCGGCGCTCCCCAGGTAGACCTCCTCGCGGCCGGCGTTCCGGAACCAGAAGATGCGGCTGTGCTCGAGGAAGCGCCCCACCACGCTGGTCACCCGGATCCCGTCGGTGGCGCCGGGGATGTCCGGGCGCAGGCAGCAGATGCCGCGCACCAGCAGGTCGACCCGCACGCCCGCCTGCGCCGCCCGGACCAGGGCCCGCGTCATGGGCCGGTCCACCAGCGCGTTGATCTTGAGGATCAGGTGGCCGTGCCGCCCGGCGCGCTGGTGCTCGACCTCGCGCTCGATGAGGGCCAGAACCCGCTCGCGCAGGTCGATGGGCGCGACCAGGAGCTTCTTCAGGTGGGCGGGACGGGCGTAGCCGGTCAGGTAGTTGAAGAGCTGGGTGGCGTCCTCGCCGATGGCCGGGTCGCTCGTGAGGAAGCCGAGATCGGTGTAGGCGGTGGCGGTGACCGCGTTGTAGTTGCCGGTGGAGAGGTGGACGTAGCGCGCCAGCCGCTCCCCCTCGCGCCGGACCACCAGGGCGATCTTGGAGTGGGTCTTGAGGCCGAGCAGCCCGTAGATGACGTGCACGCCCTCGGCCTCGAGCGCCTTCGCCCAGCCGATGTTGCTCTCCTCGTCGAAGCGGGCCTTGAGCTCGACCAGCACCGCCACCTGCTTGCGGTTCTGGCTCGCCTCGAGGAGCGCCTCCACCACCGGCGAGTTCCGCCCCACCCGGTAGAGCGTCTGCTTGATGGCGAGCACGTTCGGATCGCGCGCCGCGGCCCGGAGGAACTCCACCACCGGCATGAAGGAGTCGAAGGGGTGGTGCAGGAGCACGTCCCGGCGGCGGATCACCGAGAAGAGGTCCTCGTCCTCCTCCGCGTCCGCGCTCAGGGTGGGGCGGGCGGGGACGAAGGTCGGGTAGCGCAGGTCGCTCCGCTCCAGCCCGGCCAGGGAGAGGAGGCTGGAGAGGGCGAGCGGCGACTCCACCACCTGCACGTCGCGCGGGTCGAGCTCCAGGTTCTCCACCAGGATCTCGCGGACGGCGTCGGGGATGCTGGGGGTGACGGTGAGGCGGACCACCGAGCCGAACCGCCGCTCCCGGACCCCGTGCTCCACCGAGGCGAGCAGGTCGGCCGCCTCCATCTCCTGGAGCGCCATCTCGGCGTCCCGGGTGACGTGGAAGGGGTGCACCGCGATCACCTCCAGCCCGGGGAAGAGGCGGTCCACGTGGGCGGCGATGAGCTGCTCGAGCCAGACGTAGGAGGTCTGGTGGACGGGCTCGACCTCGGGGGGCGTCCGGGCGGAGCGCCCCAGCGGCACCAGGCGGGGGAGGGTGTCCGGGACCTTCACCCGGGCGAAGCGCTCCACCTCCCCGTCGCGCACCAGCACCGCCAGGTTGAGGGAGAGGTTGGAGATGTGGGGGAAGGGCCGGCCGGGATCGAAGGCGAGCGGGGTGAGCACCGGGAAGACCAGCTCGTCGAAGTACTGGCGCGCCGCCGCCAGCTGGTGCTCGTTCAGCTTCGGGTAGTCGAGCAGGTGGATCCCGGCCGCGTCGAGCTGCGGGACCAGCTCCTCGTGCAGGCAGGCGGTCAGGGCGCGGGAGAGCCGGAGGGACTCGCGCCGCACCGCCGCCAGCTGCTCGGAGGGGGAGAGGCCGTCCGCGCTCAGGTCCGTCACCCCGGCCTCGATCTGCTGGTGGAGGCCGGCCACCCGGATCATGAAGAACTCGTCCAGGTTCGAGGCGACGATGGCGAGGAACTTCACCCGCTCGAGGAGCGGGTTCGAGGGGTCGCGCGCCTCGTCGAACACCCGCCACTGGAACTGGAGCAGGGAGAGCTCCCGGTTGACGTACAGCCGTGGGTCGACGAGCTCCGGATCGCGGGACGGATCGTACGGCTCGGCCAGGGCGCCGCTCCCCTGGCCGGCTGGCGGCCGCGGGGAGGCGACGGCCTGCGGCGCGTTCGCAGGTGGCGGAGCGACGGCGCCACCGGCGGCGGGAGGCGCTGCGACGGCGGTCGCGATGTCCGGGGGCGGCGGGGTCAAGGAGATCTCGAAGACCGACCCCTGAGTCTAGCCCTGCCTTTGCCTGCCCTCTGTGACAACCCCCATCTGAAAGCCGGGTCCGGGCGAAGAGATCACACCCCATGGGGTGTGGATGCGATATCACCCGGGCCCGATCGGCACCTGCCGGCCGCCCAGCGAGGCGACGAATCCGCGCCTCCCCGTGGTGCGGCCAAGCCGCGCGGCTCGCCGGGTCCACGCAGCGCTCCGTTTCTGGCCCGCCGCCCGGATAGGAGATACTTGTCTCGCGGGGGCGGAGAGGAGCTTCACCTGAACGGCTTCATCGCCAACCCCCGGCGCGCGCTCCGCCTGCCGATCCGCTGCCAGGTGCAGGCCGAGGCGGCAGGGCGCGCCTGGCAGACGGAGACCGAGGACATCGGCCCGCACGGCTGCCAGCTCACCGCCCCGGCCGCCCTCCCGCGCGGCCTGGGCCTCCGCCTCGTCCTCAGCTACCCCGGCTCGGCGCCCCTGAGGGTGGCCGGCGAGATCGCCTGGGCCGGGCCGCACTCCCCCTGGCGCCACGGGGTCGCGTTCGCCGAGGTCGACCGGACCTCCTCCAGCCGCTGGTTCGATCTCCTCCTCGCGGCCAACCCGCGGCTCCTGACCCTGGAGCGGGTGCCGGACCGGCTCCCGCTCGACGCCACGCTCTACCTCGGGCCGCCCCCGACGCTGGTGGACTTCACCGCCGACGAGGTGACGGTCCTGCGCCAGGTGGGGGTCGGGATCACCGTGGCCGCGCTCTCCCGGCGGCTCGAGGCCACCTGGGGCCCCGCCCTGCGGGCGCTCTTCTCCCTGCTGGCCCGCGCCGCGGTCACCCTCGACGCGGCCGAGGCCGCGCCACCGGCCGCCTGGGAGCCGGCGCTCCGCTCCATCGAGCGGCAGCTGGCGCTCGAGCTTCCTCGAGCGGTGGCCGCCCCGCCCGCTCCGCCGGCACCGGTCCAGGCCCGTCCGCCGGCCCCGCCCCTGGGGACCTGGACCGCGCCCGCCGCCGGCCGCCCGCCGGAGGCCCAGCAGGCGCTCGACCTGGCGCGCCGCGAGCTCGCCTCGGGCCGGGTGGGCGCCGCCCGCGTGCTGCTCCGGCGCGCGCTCCAGCTCGCCCCGCGGGACGCGGAGATCGCGAAGGAGATGCAGCGGGCCCTGGCGGCCGAGGGGTGATCGGGAGGGGAGCCCGGCGCAGCCGGGGGGACGGGCGTAGCCTCTCCGACGCGGGGCAGCCGCGCGCAGCCGCGTGGCGGCGAGCGCGGCGCAGGGGCCCGCGAAGCGGGGGTGGGGACCCCGACGGCATCGCCGGCGGGGCGGCACGCCCCGTGAGATCACGCCGCGCGCGCGATCCGGTTCCGCCCTTCCCGCTTCGCCTGGTAGAGCGCGTCGTCGGCGCGCCGGACCAGCTCCTCGAAGCCTTCGTCCGGGCGGTGCTCGGCCACCCCCACGCTCACCGTCACCCCGCACTGGCCCTCGACCCGGGCCCGGAGCCGCTCGGCGAAGATGGCGGCCCCGTCGAGCCGCGTCTCCTCGAGGAGCACCAGGAACTCCTCGCCGCCGTGCCGGACGGCGAGGTCGGTGCGGCGCACCGAGGAGCGGAGCAGCTCGGCCACCCGCTGCAGGGTCCGATCCCCCTGGACGTGCCCGAGGCTGTCGTTGAGCTTCTTGAAGTGGTCGAGGTCGGCCATCGCCACCGAGAAGTGGGCGCCGTAGCGCTGGGCGCGGGCCAGGCAGTCGCCGGCGGCGATCTCGAGCATCCGGCGGTTGGCCAGGCCGGTGAGCGGGTCCTGGAGGGAGAGCTCCTCGGCCCGCCGGACCGCGGCCCGCGCCTCGTCCAGGGCCGCCGCCAGCCGGATGTTCAGGGCCTCGAGCTGCCCCTGCGCGTCGAGGACCTGGCGGTGCTTGGCGGCGATCTCCCCGTAGGCGGAGAAGAGCAGGGAGAGGATCCGGTCCTCCGCGCCGGCGATCCGGAAGGTCTCGCCCTCGAAGCTGACGCTCCCCGGGCCGGCCGAGGGGCGCTCGCCGGCGGGCCGGAGGAGCTCCTCCACCCGGGCCAGCAGGGCCGGCTCGGCCACCGGCTGGAGCGCCAGCTGATCGGCGCCGCAGGCGAGGACCCGGAGCAGGTCGCGAGGGCTGGCGAGGGGCGCGAGGAGGAGGAAGGGCGGCCGGCCGTCGGCGCGCTCCGCCCGGACCGCGGCGCAGAGCGCGTAGCCGTCCAGGCCGGGCAGGGCCACGTCGGCCACCACCAGCTCCGGGCAGGACGCGCGGATCCGCGCCAGCGCGCCGGGGCCATCGGCGAGCACGGAGACCGCGTGGCCGCGGCGCTCCAGGACCCGCCGGAGCCGCTCGGCCGCCGAGCCTCGCTCCGCGGTCACCAGGAGCGTCTCGGGGCGGGCCGCGCTCATCGGTCTCGCGATCGTCGCACGCGTCCAGCGGGGCGGCAAGCTGGCCCTCCCCCGATCGCGCGCCGCGCTCCGAAGGCCGCCCGGCCGCGGCGGGCGACGCCGCCGGTGGCCCAAATGGCGCGCCGCGCTTGCGCCCGGGCGGGTCCATGGGGTATCCGCCCTCCCGGCGCCCGGGGCCGGCCCTGGCCGGAGCCCCACCGCGCGAGGGAGACCATGGGACGCATCTTCGAGACCCGCAAGGCCACGATGTTCGCCCGCTGGAACCGGATGGCGAAGGTCTTCACCCGGATCAGCAAGGACATCGCCATCGCGGTGAAGGCCGGCGGCCCGAACCCGGACAACAACCCGGCCCTCCGGCGGGCGCTCCAGAACGCGCGCGGCGCGAACATGCCCAAGGACAAGGTCGAGGGGGCGATCAAGCGCGCCAGCGGCCAGGACCAGCAGGCCTACGAGGTGGTCCTCTACGAGGGCTACGGGCCGCACGGGGTCGCCTTCGTGGTCGAGGCCGCCACCGACAACGTGGTCCGGACCGTGGCCAACGTCCGGATGCACTTCAAGGACCACGGCGGCAACCTGGGCACGAGCGGGAGCGTGGCCTTCCAGTTCCAGAAGATGGGGGTCTTCCGGCTCGCCCCCGAAGGGCTCGACCTCGAGGCCCTCGAGCTCGACCTCATCGACCACGGCCTCGAGGAGATGGGCGAGGGCAAGGGGGAGAAGGGCGAGCCGCAGGTGGTGATCCGCTGCGCCTTCTCCAGCTTCGGGCAGCTCCAGGCGGCCATCGAGGAGCGGAAGCTCCCCCTCGTCTCCGCCGACTCGGAGTACGTGGCCCAGACGCCGGTGGAGCTGCCCGAGGCCCAGGCCACCGAGGCGCTCGCCCTGGTGGACGCGCTCGAGCAGGACGAGGACGTCCAGCGGGTGTTCCACAACCTCGCCTGAGGGGCCCGCCCCGGTCGGTCAGCCGAGCCGCGCGCCGAGCCAGCGCGCCGCCGCGCGGCGGCTCAGCCGTGAGATGCGGTGGCCGAGCCATGGCCACTCCCGGTACGCGACCCGCCGCTCGAGCAGCGGGGCGAGGGCGTCGCGCGCCTCCCGACCGCGCCTCGCCGGGACGACCTCGTCGGAACGCCCGTGCAGCAGCAGGACCTCGAGCCGGGCGAGCGCGGCCGGGGGAGGCTCGGGCACCGCCTCGGGGAGGAGCCGGCCGGAGTGGGCCACCACGCCCCGGATCAGCTCCGGCCGGGCGAGGCCGGCGGCGAGCGAGATCATCGCCCCCTGGCTGAACCCGAGGAGGAAGACCCGCTCCGCGTCCGCCCGGTGGGCGGCGACCGCCTCCTCGACGAACCCGAGCAGGCGGTCGCGGCTGGCGAGCACCTGGCCCGGGTCGCGGCGCGGCGGATCGCGCGCCCAGTCCACCCCGTACCAGGCGTACCCGGCCGAGGCCGGGAGGGGCGCCCGGACCGAGATCACCAGCAGGCGGGGATCGAGGTGCGGGGCGAGGGGGAGGAGATCCTCCTCGTCGGCGCCGAGGCCGTGGAGGAGGACCACGAGCGGTGGCCGTCCCGAGGGCGCGGCGGGGGGGACGATCCGGTGCTCCAGGGTCACGGCCGCTCCCCGCGCCCCGCCGGCGTCCCCGCCGCCGGCGCCGGGCTCACCGGTTGACGTGCACCACCTTCGCCGGCGGAAAGCCGTTGAAGTAGGTGGCCGAGGCGTGGCTGTAGGCGCCGATGTTCTCGCTGTAGAGCATGTCCCCGAGCTCGAGGTTCCCGGGGAGCTCCTCCGCCATGGAGACCACGTCGAGCGCGTCGCAGGTGGGGCCGAACACGGAGCAGACCTGCGCCGTCCCCTTGCGGAACGCCTGGAAGTGGTACTGGCAGTGGTCGAAGATCACGCCCGAGAAGGTGTGGTAGACGCCGTCGTCCACGTAGTAGCAGAG
>DATKAL010000177.1:0-3460 GCA_035498135.1 Anaeromyxobacter sp. | reverse complement strand
CTCCGGGACCTGGAACCCGTGGGTGGCGGCGAGGTCGAGGAAGGCCTTGAGCTTCTCCTCGTCGGGGAGGCCGTGCACCCGGTAGAGGGTGGGCAGCTCGCGCGCCCCGAACCAGCGGGCCACCGCCTCGTTGGCGGCGAGCATGAACTCCTCGACGATCCGGTGGGCCCGGTTCCGGGGCCGCTTCTCGATCGCCTTCACCCGGCCCGCCTCGTCGAGGACGATCTTGGCCTCGGGCAGGTCGAAGTCGAGCGAGCCCCGCCGGCGCCGCATGGCGGTGAGCTTCTCCTGCAGCTCCGCCATGAGCTCGAACCCCTCGCGGAAGCGCTCGCGCCCGGGGACGCGCTCGCCCGCCAGGACCCGCGCCACCTCGGTGTAGGTGCAGCGGGCCGCGCTCCGCATCACCGCCTCGTAGACCTCGGCGGAGCGGGTCTCCCCTCGATCGTCCACCACCAGGTCGGCCACCATGCAGAGCCGGTCGACCTCGGGGTTGAGCGAGCAGATCCCGTTCGAGAGCCGCTCCGGGAGCATGGGGAGGACCTGCATGGGGAAGTAGACGCTGGTCGCCCGGCGGAGCGCCTCGGCGTCGAGCGCCGTCCCGGGCCGGACGTAGTGGGCCACGTCGGCGATCGCCACCACCAGCCGCCAGAGCGGCTTCCCCTTGCGGGCCGGGAGGCGCTCCACGTGGACGGCGTCGTCGAAGTCCCGGGCGTCCTCGCCGTCGACGGTCACCAGGGGCAGGTGGGTGAGGTCCCGCCGGCCGCGCCAGTCCTCGGAGCGGACGTGGTCGGGCGTCTCCACCGCCTCCGCCGCCACCGCCTCGGGGAAGACGTCGGCGAAGCCGCGGGCGTACGCCACCCGGAGGACCTCCACCCTGGGTTCCCCCGGCGCCCCCACCGCCTCCACCACCTCGCCCTGGAGCGGCCCCGCCCCGGGGGCGAGCGCCACCTTCACCACCTCGCCGTCGCGAGCGACCGAGGTCTCCGGGACCGGGAGGTGCCCGCCCAGCTCCGCGTCGGCGGGCACGACGAAGCTGTGCTTGCCGCGGGCGTGGTACGTGCCGACCAGCAGGCGGCGCCGCCGCTCCACCACCGCCGTGATCCGGCCGGCGGTCCGGCCCCCCCGGGCCGGGACGATCTCGACCCGCACCAGGTCGCCGTCCAGGGCCCGGGCGGCCTCGTCCGGCGGGACGAAGACGTCGTCCCCCTTGCGATCGATCCGGGCCACGAAGCCGAAGCCGTCGCGGTGCTTCTTCAGGGTGCCGAGGAGCTCGGGGCCGCCCCGCCCCGGCCGGCGGCTCCCCCGGGCGGCGGGCGGGAGCATCCCCGCCGGCGCCGGCGCCGGGCGGGCGCCGGGGAGGGAGAAGCGGTTGCCGTCCCGCTCCAGCACCCCCTCGCGCGCCAGGTCGCGGAGCACGCGCTTCACCTCGGTCCGCTCGCCCGGGTGGAGGCCCGCGCGCTGCATGAGCTCCCGGACCGAGAGCGCCTTGCCGCCCCCGCGCCGGAGCTGCTCCACCAGCGCCGCGCGCCGTCGCTCCTGGGTCGTGCTCGCCATCCCGCCTCCTCGGCGCCGGTTCGGACCGCGCCGGCGCGGAGTCTACACGCGCGCGCCCCGGCCCGGGCGGACGATCGGGGCCCCGGCCGCGCCCGGCCCCCCGCCGGTCCCCCGGTGTATAAGCACGCCGTGCTCACCCCCGACGCCGCCCGGGCGCGGCTCCTCGCCGCCCTCGCCCCGCTCGCACCCCTCCCGGCCGAGCGCGTGCCGCTCGCCGCCGCCCTCGGGCGCGTGCTGGCGGAGGACCTGGCCGCCGGCGGGCCGCTCCCGCCCTTCGACGCCTCCACCATGGACGGCTACGCCCTGCGGGCCGCGGACCTCCCCGCCCCGGGCCGGCGCCTGCCGGTGGCCTTCCAGGTCTTCGCCGGGCAGTCGCCGCCCGAGCTGCCGCCCGGCGCCTGCTGCCGGATCTTCACCGGGGCGCCGCTCCCGCCGGGCGCCGACGCGGTCGAGATGCAGGAGGAGGTCCGGCGCGCCGGGCGGTGGGCGACCTTCCGCCGGCCGGCGGCCCCGGGCCGCTTCGTCCGGGCGCGCGGCTCCGAGCTGGGAGCGGGGGAGGTCGCCCTGCGGGCCGGGGTGGTGCTCGATCCCGGGGCGATCGGGCTGGCGGCGGGCCTGGGCCGGGGCGAGCTGCTCGTCCGCCGCCGCCCGCGGGTGGCGGTCCTCCCCACCGGCGACGAGCTCGTCGGCCCCGGGGGAGCGGCCGGGCCGGGCCGGCTCCCGGAGTCGAACGGCGCCGCGCTGGCGGCGGCGGTGCGGGACGCCGGCGGGGAGCCGCTGCTGCTCGCCCCCGTGCCCGACGAGCCGCGCGCCCTGGCCCGGGCCCTGGAGGCGGCGCGGGGCCACGACGCCCTGGTGACGAGCGGCGGCGTCTCCGTGGGCGCGAAGGACCTCGTCCGCGCCGCCCTGCGGGACGCCGGCGCCGAGCTCGACTTCTGGCGCGTGGCGATGCGGCCGGGGAAGCCCTTCACCTTCGGCCGGTGGGGCCGCGCCGCGGTGTTCGGCCTGCCCGGCAACCCCACCAGCGCCCTGGTCACCTTCGAGCTCTTCGTGCGCCCGGCGCTGCGGGCGCTGGCCGGGCTCGAGGGGAGCGGGCGGCTCGAGGTCGAGGCGCGGCTCGGGGCGGCCCAGGAGAAGCCGCGGGAGCTGACCGTCTACCTCCGCTGCCGCGCGCGCGCCGACGGACGGACGCTGCGGCTCGATCCCTCCCGGACGCAGTCGAGCGGCAGCCTGCTCTCGGCGGCGGACCTCGACGCGCTCGCGATCCTCCCGGCGGGCAAGACCCGGATCGCCCGCGGGGCGCAGGTCCGGGCGATCCTCCTCCGGACGCCGCCCTCCGCGCGCAGCCGGTAATACTTCAAGATAACCGGCCGGTTGCAGACCAGGGCGACGCCTCACGGCGCGCGGGGCGGCGCGTCAGGTCCCTGACGCGAAGGCGCGCGACAGGTCGCCGCGTCCGCCGTGCTCGGGGCGAGGCGATCGGAGCGCGTGTGCGGCTGCGACCTCCGTCGCCTTCGCCCTCGGTGCCACGACCCGGAGTCAAGGGACTCTCGCTTCGATCGGCGCGATGCTATCTCTGCGGTCACGGGGGAACCGCGGCGACGTCCGCGACCGCATCTCACCCTTCGTCACGCAGCAGGAGAAACCCAATGGCCGCTCTCGCAGACAAGTTCGCCGTGAACCTCAAGAGCGAGCGTCTTCGCCGCAAGCTCTCCCAGGAGGCGCTCGCCGCCAAGGCAGGGCTGTCCGTCTCCTACATCTCGATGCTCGAGCGCGGGCAGCGGACGCCGCCGCTGGACACCCTGGAGTCGCTCGCCAAGGCGCTCGCCGTCTCCCCCACCTCCCTGCTGTCCTGATCCCCGGGCCCGCGCGGCGCGGTCCCCCCGCGCCGCGCCCCGGTCTCCCC
>DATKAL010000176.1:0-15455 GCA_035498135.1 Anaeromyxobacter sp. | reverse complement strand
CGGGCGCAGAAGGCGCACGAGGCCGGCGAGCACCACGAGAAGCACGAGTGAGGGACGCCATGTCCGAGCCGATGGACGACCTGGAGCAGTTCGAGGCGAAGGAGACGTCGAGGAAGCTCCCGGCAGGCTGGCTGCTCCTCTTCTGGGGGCTGATCGCCTGGGGCGCCTGGTACCTGTGGACCTACAGCCCCTGGGGGGCCGGCTGGAGCCAGGTGCAGGACCTGGAGGGCGGCGGGGCGGGGCTGGGCTCCAACGTCTTCGCGACCGTCCTCTTCACCGCCATCCCCGCCACGGCGGCCTTGCTGATCGTGCTCAGCCAGCGCAGGAAGAGGTGACAGGCCCTGCCCCGGGCCCGCGCGGGCGGGTCCGGGGCGGCCGGACGGGAAGGAGCCATGGCCTCGGACGTCGCCTACACCATCTTCGGCGCGACCCTCTGCCTCGCGCTGGCCGGCATCATCGCGTTCTACTACTCCCGCCGCCGCAAGGACCGGGTGGAGGACGCGAAGTACAAGATGCTCGAGGATGACGAGTAGGGCACAGCCCCGCGGAAGGCGGTTCGGGACCTGGCGCCGGATCGCGGGAGCGGTCCAGGCCCTCCTCGTCCTCGGGCTCCCCTTCGTCCGCGTGGGGGGCGAGAGCGCGCTCCGGCTCGACGTCCCCGCCGGCCGCCTCCACGCCTTCGGGGCCGCCTTCGCCATCGACGAGGCGTTCGTGGTCCTGGCGGCGACGCTCCTCGTCACCGCCGGCTTCCTCCTGGTGACGCTCCTCTACGGCCGCGTCTGGTGCGGCTGGTCCTGCCCCCAGACGCTCCTCGGCGATCTCACCGCCTGGGTGGCCCCGGCGGCCGGCCGCTCGCGCCCCTGGCGGAGGGCGGCCGGGCTCGCCTGGGCCGCCCTCCTCTCCTCGCTCTTCGCCGCCGCCACCCTCTGGTACTTCGTGCCCCCGGCCGAGTTCCTCGCCCGGCTCCGGGCGGGCGCCCTCGGGCCGGTGCTCTCCGGTTCCTGGGCGGTCCTCGGCGCGCTCCTCTTCCTCGACCTGGCCCTGGTCCGCCAGACCTTCTGCAAGACCGTCTGCCCCTACGCCAAGCTCCAGGGCGTGCTCTTCGACCGTTCCACCCTGGTGGTGGCCTACGACGCGCGCCGCGCCGCCGACTGCGTCGACTGCGGCGCCTGCGTCCGGGTCTGCCCGACCGGGATCGACATCCGCCACGGGCTCCAGGCCGAGTGCATCGCCTGCGCCGCCTGCGTCGACGCCTGCCAGCCCATCATGGCCCGGCTCCGGCGGCCGCCGGACCTGATCGCCTACTTCCACGGCGAGCCGGGCGCCCCCCGGCGGCTGATCCGCCCCGGGACGCTGGCGCTCGGCGCCGCCACGTTGGCCTCGCTGGCCCTGCTCCTCGCGGTGGTGGCGACGCGCGCGGCCGTGGGGCTCACCGCCCTGGCCGAGCCGGGCTTTCCCCCGCGGCGCACCGCCGACGGGCGGGTGCTGAACGCCTACGCGGTCTCGCTCGAGAACCACCGCCAGGGCCCGGTGGCGGTGGCGCTCGCCCTGGTGCCGGTGGACGGCGGCGGCGAGGTGGCGCTGCGCCCGGACCGGGTCGCGCTCGCGCCCGGCGAGCGGCGCCAGCTGCGGGTGCTGGCGGTGGCGCGGGACGTCGCTCCCGGCCGCCGGCCGGCCCGGCTCGAGGCCGAGGTCCGCGACGGCGAGCGGCTCCTCGAGCGCCGCTCCGCCGAGCTCCCCCTGGTCGCCCCGGAGGCCCGATGAAGCTCGTCGCCCTGCTCGCCGCCGTGGCCGCGCTCGGCGCGGTGGTGGCCGCCGTCGCCATCGGCCTCCGGGTGCGCGAGGACACCGTGGTGGCCCACCCCTACGAGGAGGGGCTGGCGCACGACGCCGAGGCGCGGGAGCGCGAGGCGCTCGGCTGGCGGGTGGAGGTCGGCGAGCCGCCCGCGGCCGGGGCGCCGGCAGGGCTCGGCTTCCGCGTCCTCGATCGCGCCGGCCGCCCGGTCGAGGGCGCGGCGGTGGCGGTGACCGCCTCGCGCCCCGACACCGGCCACCTCCGGCTCTCCGCCGCGGCCCGGGCCGAGGGCGCCGGCTACGCCGCCGCGCTCGCCTTCCCGGCAGCTGGCCCGTGGGAGCTCGCGTTCGACGTCCGCCGGGGACCGGAACGGGCCCGGCTGACCCGCACCGTGCAGGTGCGGGCGGGCGGCGCGGGCTGCGACCTCGCCGCCGGCCCCTGTCCGGTGACGCTCGGGGACGCCGAGCTGATGCTCGAGCTCGGGCCCCGCCCGCTCCGGACCATGGCCGAGCTCTCGGTGGCCGCCCGCCTCCGGGCCGGCGGGGCCCCGCTCGACGGGGCGGCCGTCGAGGTGGCGTTCGAGATGCCGGGGATGGAGATGGGGCCGAACCGGGTCCGGCTCGCGGGGGTGGGCGACGGGCGTTATGCGGGGAGGGCGGTGCTGGTCCGCTGCCCGAGCGGCCGGCCCGGCTGGCGGGCCCGCGTGGCGGTCACGCCCCCGGGAGGCGCGCGCCGCGAGGCGGCCCTGGACTTCGCGGTGGCCGAGTGATCGAGACGGTGACCATGGCCTTCGCCACCGGCCTCCTCGGGGGGTTCGGCCATTGCCTGCCGATGTGCGGGCCCATCGCCGGCGCCCTCGGCCTCGCCGCCGGCCCGCGGGGCGCCTCCAGCGCGCTCCTCGGCCAGCTCGCCTACAACGCCGGACGGATCACCACCTACGCCGTGGTGGGAGGGATGATGGGGACGGCCGGCGCCTTCCTCAACGTGGCCGGCCGTCTGGCCGGCCTCTCCAACGCCGTGGCGATCCTGGCCGGCGTCCTCATGATCGCCATGGGGCTCGGGGCGGCCGGGCTCCTTGGCTGGGTGCGCCTGGCGGAGGCCCGCGCCGCCGGGCGGATCTCGGCCCTGGTGCGCTCGCTCCTCCAGGGCGGCGGCCCGGGACGGCTCTACCCGCTCGGCCTCGCCCTCGGGTTCCTCCCCTGCGGCCTCTCCTGGACCATGTTCCTCGGCGCCGCCGGCACCGGGCAGCCGGGGAGCGGCCTCGCCCTGGCGCTCGCCTTCGGGCTCGGGACCTTGCCCGCCCTGCTCCTCGCCGGCGCGGCCGGGACGATCCTCGGGGTCCGCGCCCGCGGCGTCCTCTATCGGGCGGGCGGCCTGCTGGTCTCCGCCCTCGGCCTCCTCTTCCTCCTCCGCGGCCTCGGGGTCCGGCTCCCGTGACCACGCTCCGCTGCGATCACTGCCTGCTCGTCTTCCCCGAGCGGGAGGCGGTGCGGGCGGAGGTGGCGGGGGTGGCGCGGGTGTTCTGCTGCGCCGGGTGCCGGGGCGTCTTCCAGCTGGTGCAGGAGGAGGGGCTCGGCGCCTACTACGAGACGCGGCGATGGGCCGAGCCCGGGCCGGCGCCCGCCCAGGCCCTCGACCCGGCCGCCTTCCAGGCCGCGGTCCGGGGGGCGGACGGCGGCCTCGCGGAGCTCGACCTGGCCATCGACGGGATCCGCTGCGCCTCCTGCGTCTGGCTGAACGAGAAGCTGCTCGGGCGCCTCCCCGGCGTCCGCTCGGCCCGGGTGAGCTACGCCACTCACCGTGCGCGGATCCGGTTCGACCCGGCCGCCGTCGAGGTGGCCCGGATCGTGGAGCGGGTCCGGGAGGCCGGCTACCAGCCCAGGCCCTGGTCGGACTCGGAGCAGCTGGCGGCCCGCCGGGCCGAGGCGCGCGACCTGCTCATCCGACTGGGGACGGCCGGGTTCCTCGCCTCGCAGCTCATGATCTACCAGGCTGCCCTCTACGCCGGGTACTTCCAGGGGATGGAGGCGGGGACGCGGCGGCTCATGGAGGTCATCTCCCTCGCCCTCACCCTGCCCATCGTCCTCTACTCGGGCGCCCCGTTCCTCCGGGCCACCGCCCGAGGCCTTCGCCACGGCCGGCTGGGGATGGACGCCCTCGTGGCCATCGGCTCGGGCGCGGCCCTGGTCGCCTCGATCCACGGGATGCTCCGCGGCGGCGAGGTCTACCTCGACACCGCCGCCATGATCCCGACCCTGGTGCTGGTGGGGCGCTTCGTGGAGGCGGCCGCCAAGGGGCGGGCCTCGGAGGCGGTGGCCCGGCTCGCCCGCCTCGCGCCCGCCGAGGCGCGCCGCGTCGCCCCCGGCCCGGACGGCCGCCCCGAGCGGCGGCGGGTCCCCATCGGCGAGATCCGGCCCGGCGACCGGGTCGAGGTGGTGCCGGGCGAGCGGATCCCCGTGGACGGGATCGTCCGCGAGGGGAGCTCGGAGGTCGACGAGGCGCTGGTCACCGGCGAGGCGCGCCCGGTGGGGAAGGCGCCGGGCGCGGCGGTGATCGGCGGGACCGTGAACCAGCTCGGCGCCCTGCTCGTCGAGGTGACGCGGGTGGGGAAGGACACGGTCCTCGCCGGGATCGTCCGCGCGGTGGAGGACGCCCAGGCCCGCAAGCCCCGGCTCCAGGCGGTGGCGGACCGGGTGGTGGGGGTGTTCGTCCCCGCCATGCTGGCGCTGGCGGTGGCGACGGCGCTCGCCTGGATCGCCCGCGGGGAGGCCCCGGAGCGGGCGGTCATGACCGGGATCGCCGTGGTGGTGATCGCCTGCCCCTGCGCCCTCGGGCTCGCCACCCCCATCGCCGTGCTGGTGGCCACCGGCCAGGCGAGCGCGCGCGGCCTCCTGGTGAAGGGCGGCGACGTGCTCGAGCACGCGGCCGGCGCCACCGAGGTGCTGCTCGACAAGACCGGGACGGTCACCCGCGGGCGCCCGGCGCTCCGCCAGGTCGTCCCCCTCGCTGCGGGCCTCGACCGGGAGCGGGCCCTGGCGCTGGCGGCGGCGGTCGAGCGCCGGAGCGAGCACCACCTGGGGAGGGCGATCGCGGAGGCGGCGCGGGAGCTGCCCGCCGGGGCGGAGCCGGAGGCGGCCGGGTTCCGGGCCGAGCCGGGGCGGGGGGTGGTCGCCACGGTGGCCGGGGACGAGCTGGTGGTGGGCAACCGGGCCTTGCTCGCCTCGCGCGGGGTGGAGCTTCCGGCCGAGGCCGAGGCCCGGGCGCGGGCCCTCGAGGAGCGGGCCGAGACGGTGGTCTTCCTCGCCCGGGCGGGCGGGCCCTCCGGCGGGGCGGCGCCGCTCGCGCTCCTCTCGGTGGCGGACCCGGTCCGGGACGAGGCCGCCGGCGCGATCGCGGCCCTGCGTGCGCTCGGCCTCGAGGTGGCGATCCTGAGCGGCGACACCGCCCTCACCACCGGGGCGGTGGCGCGGACCCTGGGCGTGCCCGCCCTGGCGGAGGCGACGCCGCAGGCCAAGCGCGACCTGGTGGCGCTCCGGCAAGCGGGCGGGGAGCGGGTCCTCCTGGCCGGCGACGGGCTCAACGACGCCCCGGCGCTCACCCAGGCGGACGTGGGGGTGGCGATGGGGCGCGGCGCCGACGTCACGCTGGAGAGCGCCGACGCCATCCTGGTGCGGGACGACCTCCGGCTCCTCCCCGACCTCGTCCGGCTCGCCCGCCGGACCACCGCGGTGATCCGCCAGAACGTCTTCTGGGCCTTCTTCTACAACGCGGTCGCCATCCCCCTGGCGATGGCGGGCCTCCTCCACCCCATCGTCGCCGCGGCGGCCATGGCGGCGAGCTCGCTCTTCGTGGTGGGGAACTCGGCCCGGCTCTGGCGCGCCCTGCCACGCGCCGCGCCCGGGGCCGCGCCCGGGGCGGCGGTCAGGCCGGCCGGGGCGGTCGCTTGATGGGCATCGGGTTCCTCATCCTGCTCTCGCTGGCGCTCGGGCTCGGGGCCTGGCTGCTCTTCCTCTGGTCGGTGAAGAGTGGGCAGTACGAGGACCCGGAGGGGCCGAAGTACCGGATGCTCGAGGACGACGAGGAGGGGAGCAAGAAGCCGCGCTCGGGACCGCCGCCCGCCGGGGGCGCCTAGCGGCCTCTAGCGGCCGCTGGTCAGCCGCGCGATCCGGGCGCGCAGCTCCCCCACGTCCACGGGCTTCTCCAGGAACGGGCGGCCCGCGGCGAGGAAGTTCCGGGCGCGCTCGGTGAAGGCGCCGCCGGTGAGGTAGACGATCCGGCCGACCAGCTCCGGAGCGGCGACTGCGATCGCCCCCTCGAGATCCATCCCGCTCATCTCGTCCATGTCGAGGTCGCAGACGATCGCGTCCCAGCGCTCGCCCTGCTCGATCCGGCTGAGCACCTCGCGGGGCGAGGTGAGGGGGATGGCGACGTGCGTGGGGGAGAGGACCCGGGCCAGGCTCCTGCCCACCAGCGGATCGTCGTCGACGATCACCACCCGGGGGAGGCCGGCCGCGCGCTCCCGCTCGGGCGGAGGCTCGCGGGGCGGGTCGGCGCGCGTCGCGGCGCGGGCCTCCAGGAGGCGCGCGTGCTCGTGAAGGAAGGCGAGGACGCGCGCCACCTCCCGGTCCGCGGGCTCCTCGCCCAGGGCCGCCTCGGGCGGAAGGGCGAGCGGGTTCTCGAGCAGCCAGCCCGCGTCGACCACGTGGCCGTGGTTCCGGAGCAGGCTCCGCACCACCTGGGCCGGGAAGCGGGGCCGGGCGCACTGGCAGAGGAGGGCGAGCGGGGCCTCGATCCGCGGCCCGAGCCGCGCCTCGGCGGTGGCGAGCGTGCCGGGGCCCGCCGCCTCCCCGAGCGCCCAGGCGAGATCGGCCGCCACCGCCAGCCCCCGGAACCCGTCCCGCAGCGCGCGCACCACCTCCGCCTCGCGGCGCCGGCCGAGCGCCTCGGCGGTGAAGGCGCTCCCGCCGAGGTGCCACGCGTGGGCCGAGCCCAGCTCGAGCGCACCGCGGGCCGTCGCCGGCCCGGGATCGACCCCGGCGAGCCGCAGGGCCGCCTCGACCGTCTCCGCGCCGCCGTCCGCGAGCACCAGGGCCCGCTCGCCGCGGGCCAGGGCCGCGGCCGCGAAGCCCGCCGCCACCGCGGCGCGCTCCTCCGGGCTGTCGTAGAGATGAAGGGAGTGGGTACCACGCCCGGGCCCCGCCTCGGCGGAACCGGCGCCCGCGGGGCCGAGCGTCCACGGCACGGCCGGCATGCACCCACCCCCCAACCGACTGTGGCACTTCTCGACGGTCCGGTCCTGCGGCAGGAGCGCGCAGACATACACGGGGGGTGACGTGCGACGGGGCGGGCGTGAGCCTCTGGAGCGGCGCCCCAAAGTGGACCGGTCAGGTCCCGAAAAGCCGCGTCGTTCCACGGACTTCGGCGGGTGGCGCGGCTGACACCCGGATGTCGGCCGTGCTATACGACACACCTTTCCCCCTTCCCACCGCAGCAGATCCCCCAAGGAGGATCCCGTGATCGAGGCGTATCTCAAGGCCGAGGCCGAGCGGAAGGCGCTCGGGATTCCCGCGAAGCCGCTCGACCCTGAGCAGGCGCGTGAGCTCGCGAAGCTCCTCGAGAACCCGCCGAAGGGGCAGGAGGCGTTCCTCCTCGGCCTCCTCCGCGACCGGGTGTCGCCGGGCGTCGATCCGGCCGCCGAGGTCAAGGCAGGCTTCCTCGCCGACGTCGTCGCCGGGAAGCGGAAGAGCCCGCTCGTCTCGAGGAAGGAGGCGGTGGAGCTGCTCGGCACGATGATGGGCGGCTACAACGTCCCGCCGCTCGTCGCCGCCATGAAGGATCCCGAGCTGGCGGAGGCGGCTGCCAAGGCCCTCTCCGGCACCACCTACGTCTACGGCGCCTTCGACGAGGTCCTCGCCCTCTCGAAGACCAACGCCGCGGCGAAGAAGGTGGTCCAGTCCTGGGCCAACGCCGAGTGGTTCACCTCCCGGCCCGCGCTCCCCGAGACCGCGAAGCTCAAGGTCTTCAAGGTGGACGGCGAGATCAACACCGACGACTTCTCGCCCGCCGGCGACGCCTCCACCCGGCCCGACATCCCCCTCCACGCCCTGGCCATGGGGAAGACCCGCTTCAAGGGCGGGCTCGACACCATCGCCCAGTTCCGCGCCCAGGGCTTCCAGGTGGCCTTCGTCGGCGACGTGGTGGGCACTGGCTCCTCCCGGAAGTCGGCCTGCAACTCGGTCCTCTGGCACATCGGCGAGGACATCCCCTTCGTCCCGAACAAGCGCCGGAACGGGATCATCATCGGCGGCGTGATCGCCCCGATCTTCTTCAACACCGCCCAGGACTCGGGCGCCCTCCCCATCCGCGCCGACGTCGCCAAGCTCAAGACCGGCGACGTGATCGTGGTCGACACGAGGAAGGGCGAGGTCCGGTCCGAGAAGGGCGAGGTCCTCACCACCTTCAAGCTCGATCCGGCCACCCTGGCCGACGAGTACCGCGCCGGCGGCCGCATCCCGCTCATCATCGGCCGGGCCCTCACCGACAAGGCCCGGGCCGCCCTGGGCATGGGCCCCATCACCATCTTCGCGGTGGCGAAGAACCCGCAGCCCAGGGCCGGCCAGGGCTACTCGCTGGCGCAGAAGATGGTGGGCCGCGCCTGCGGCATCCCCGGGGCGCTCCCCGGCGGCTACTACGAGCCGAGGATGACCACGGTCGGCTCGCAGGACACCACCGGGCCGATGACCGCCGACGAGCTGAAGGAGCTCGCCTGCCTCCGGTTCCAGGCGCCGATGGTGATGCAGTCCTTCTGCCACACCGCCGCCTACCCCAAGGCCGCCGACGTGAAGATGCACCGGAGCCTCCCGCAGTTCATCCAGGAGCGGGGCGGCGTGGCCCTCCGGCCGGGCGACGGCGTGATCCACTCCTGGCTGAACCGGCTCCTCCTCCCCGACACGGTCGGGACCGGCGGCGACTCGCACACCCGCTTCCCCATCGGCGTCTCCTTCCCGGCCGGCTCGGGCCTGGTGGCCTTCGGCGCCGCCCTCGGCTTCATGCCCCTCGACATGCCGGAGTCGGTGCTGGTGCGGTTCAAGGGGAAGCTGAACCCCGGGATCACCCTGCGCGACGTGGTGAACGCCATCCCGTTCTGGGCGATCCAGCAGGGGCTCCTCACGGTCCCCAAGAAGAACAAGAAGAACGTCTTCAACGGGCGGATCCTGGAGATGGAGGGGCTCCCCGACCTGACGGTGGAGCAGGCCTTCGAGCTCACCGACGCGGCCGCGGAGCGGAGCGCGGCGGCGGCGACGGTCGACCTCTCGGAGAGGAGCGTCGCCACCTACCTGCGCTCGAACGTGGCCTTGATGCGCAAGATGATCGCCGACGGCTACGGCGATCCCAAGGCGCTCCAGGCCCGGATCGACGCGGCCGAGGCCTGGCTCGAGAAGCCCGCCCTGCTCCGCGCCGACAAGAACGCCGAGTACGCGGCGGTGATCGAGATCGACCTCGCCCAGATCGCCGAGCCGATCCTCGCCTGCCCGAACGACCCGGACGACGTGAAGAAGCTCACCGACGTGGCCGGGACGAAGATCGACGACGTCTTCCTCGGCTCCTGCATGACCAACATCGGCCACTTCCGGGCCGCGGGCGAGATCTGGAAGGGGGCGAAGAACACCGGCACCGTCCGGACCTGGCTCTGCCCGCCCACGCGGATGGACCAGCAGGAGCTGCGCGACGAGGCCTACTTCTCGGTCTACAGCCAGATCGGGGCCCGGATCGAGCTCGCCGGCTGCTCGCTCTGCATGGGCAACCAGGGGCGGGTGCCGGACGGCGTGACCGTCTTCTCCACCTCGACGCGGAACTTCGACGACCGGATGGGCAACGGCGCCAAGGTGTTCCTCGGCTCCGCCGAGCTGGGCGCGGTGGCCGCCAACCTGGGCCGGCTGCCGACGCCGGCCGAGTACCTCGCCGCCTACAACGAGAAGATCGCCCCCAAGGCGGACAAGGTCTACCGCTACCTCCAGTTCGACGAGCTCGAGGAGTACAAGGGGCTGCGGGTCGTGGCCTAGGGATTCCCCGGGTATCGGGCGCCTTTCGAGGCCGCGCTCCCGGTGGACGGGGGCGCGGTCCAGCGCTCGCCAGGGGTACCCGGCGACAAGGGGTCGCCGCGCCCCCTCAGCCCGCCTCGACGGGCTCCGCCGCGCGCGGCGCCAGCGCCTGCGCCATTCGCTCCGCGAGGGCGGAGCGGGTGAAGGGCTTCTCGAGGACGATGGCGCCGCCGGGCAGCTCGTGGGTGTGGCGGTCCATGTACCCGGTGGCGAAGATCACCGGGAAGCCCGGCCGGAGGGCCTCGACGGACCGCGCCAGGTCGGCGCCGGACATGCCCGGCATCACCACGTCGGTGAGCACGACGTCGACCGCTCCAGCCTCGACGTAGCGCAGGGCATCCTCCGGGCGCTCGGCCTCCAGCCCAACGAAGCCGCACTCGCTGAGCATGCGCACGGTGCTGCGCCGGACGGAAGGATCGTCCTCGACCACCAGGACGCGCTGGCCGGCGCCGCGCCGCTCCGGCTCCGCTGGTCGCGCGTCGACGACCTCGGGCGCGCCCTCGTCGCCCACCGCCGGGAAGAGCAGGGAGAAGGTGCTGCCGCGACCCGGCTCCGAGTCCACCTGGATGCGGCCGCCGGCCTGCTGCACGATGCCGAACACCGTGGCGAGCCCGAGCCCCGTCCCTCGAGGGCCCTTGGTCGTGAAGAAGGGCTCGAAGACGTGCTCGCGCACCTCGGGGGGCATCCCCGTACCGGTGTCCGCGACCACCAGGCTGGCCCAGCGGCGGGCCCCGCCGCGCCCGTCCCCCGCCTCCAGGTTCGCGATGGTGATGGTCAGCGTGCCGCCGCCGGGCATGGCGTCCCGGGCGTTCACCGCGAGGTTCAGGAGGACCTGCTCGAGCTGCTGGGGGTCGAGGTGGACGGTCCAGGGCCGCTCGGCCAGGCTCACCCGGATGGCGATCCGCTCGTCGATCGTGCGGCGCAGGAGCCGCTGGAAGCCGTCGACCACGGCGTTGAGCGTGCAGGGCCGGGGCTGGGCTCGGGCCTTGCGCCCGAAGGCCAGGAGCTGCCGGACCAGCGCGGCGGCGCGCTCCCCGGCCTCGGCGATGTCGTTCGCGGTCGCCTGGACGTCGGGGGTGGCGTCCGGGGACGAGCGCAGGTGATCGCAGCCCGCCAGGATCACCAGGAGCAGGTTGTTGAAGTCATGGGCGATGCCGCTCGCCAGGCGGCCGACCGCGTCGAGCTTCTGCGAGTGGAGCAGCTCCGCCTCGGCCTTGCGCCGGTCGGTGACGTCGAGGGCGATCCCCGTGACGCCGATCACCTGGCCGGCCTCGTCGCGCAGGGGGCCCCAGTGGCTCTCGAAGACCGCCGGCCCGAGGTCGTCGAGCGCGAAGAAGCTCTCGCCGGCCCTCGCGCGCCGGTAGTCGTCGAGGATCGCCTGGTGCTCCTTGTAGACGTCGAAGACGGAGCGGCCGACGACCTGGCCCGGCTGGAGCCCGAGCGCGGCCAGGCCGCGCCCCTCGGAGAGGGTGAACCGGTCGTCGAGGCCGATGGCCCACTGAACGACCGGGACGCTCCGGACCACGGAGCGGTAGCGCGCCTCGCTCTCGCGCAGCGCCGCGGCCAGCCGGTCGCGCCCCGCCGCGGCGGCCCGCTCCTCGGTGACGTCCCGGCCGAGCGCCAGCATGTAGCGCTCGCCCGCCATCGTCACCCCGGTGGCAGAGTACGCGAGGATCCGCACGTCGCCGGCGGCGTCTCGTACGCGGACGTCGCGGGCCCGGACGACGCCGGCCTGAAGGACCGCCTGCCGGATCTCCTCCCGCTCGCCGGGATCGACCCAGAGCCCGAGCTCGACCGTGCGCCGGCCGATCGCCTCGGCCTCGGTGAGCCCGTGCAGCGCGAGGAAGCCGTCGCTGCAGGCCACCAGGACGCCGGTGTCGAGCCGGGTCAGGGTCAAGGGCTCCGGGCTGGTCTTGAAGGCGAGCCGGAACCGCTCCTCGCTCGCGGCGAGCGCCTCCTGGCTGCGCGAGATCATGCGGTGCAAGCGGCGGATCTCGAGCCAGGCGACCCCGGCGAACAGCACCAGGCCGCCGGCCGTGGCGCCGACGTACCCCAGGGGCCACGGGCCTTCGGCGCCGAACGTCTCCCCGGCGAGGCGCCAGGCGAGCGCCGCGACCGCGCCCAGGTACACGAGGAGTGCCACCCGGAGGGCGACGAGCGGCCGGCCGGCGGCTCCCGGGACGCGCGACGGCGGACCGGGGCGCTCGGGGCCCGGCGAAAGGCCCGGCTGGCTCGCGGAGGCCACGGACCCAGTCTAGCCCACCCTCGCCGTCCTCCACGCCGGGTTGGGGTCGCCGGCGTTCGCGGCCGGCATGGAGCGACCCGGTCGACGATGAGGAGCGGCTCATCGTCGCTCGGCAGGGGCCCTCCGGCCGGGCGGTGCGAGAGAGGCACACACGGAGGCGCTCCATGTGCGCCGGGCCCGAGCCGGACCCGAGCCGAGAGGACCACTCACCCCCGCGCCGCCGATCCAGGCCGAGCGGTTCCACGCCCGGCGGCGCCGAGGGGAGGCCGTGCCTGAACCCGGATCAACCCTGGGTATGAGAATACCCCATCGCCGAGACAGGGGCAGCGCTCCGGGAACCCTCGGGCCGGGTGCGTGATTCGCGCTCCTGCGGGTCGGGCATGGTGTGGCACGAGCGACCCACGGGCCTGGGCGTTCCGCTCGCTTCCTCGCACCCTTGCGACGGCACGGTGGCTGCACACGAGCCAGCGGGTGACGGCACTGCCCGGCTGCAGCCGGCGCCCGGCCACGGGCCGGCGTGACCTCGCCGGCCCCGAGGGCACACCTGCGAGGGACGCATGACGAACCGCAGCATCCTCGTCGTCGACGACTCGGCGATCTCTCGCAAGATCCTGCGGAGCTGCCTCCCCCGGGATCGCGAGTTCGTCGTGGTGGAGGCGGGCGATGGAGCGTCCGGTCTGGAGCGGTTCCGGGAGCACGGCCCGGACATCACGTTCCTCGACCTGACGATGCCGGGCATGTCCGGCCTGGACTGCCTGGCCGAGATGATGGCGCTCCGGCCGACGGCGATCGTCCTGGTCGTGACCGCCGACGTGCAGGCCCGCTCGATCGCCCGGGCGCTGGAGTCCGGGGCGATGGAGGTGCTGCCCAAGCCGCCCACGCGGGAGGCGATCGGCGGCGCGCTCGCGCGGGCCGAGGGCCGCCTGGGAGCGCGCGGTGTCGCCTGATCGCGAGGCGGGCTTCGAGGCGGTGGACGCGGACATCCTCCGCGAGCTGATGAACATCGCCTTCGGGAAGGCCGGCGCCGACCTGGCCGACGTGCTGGACATGTTCGTGGTGCTGAACGTCCCGGACGTCCAGGTGATCCCGGCCGCGCGGCTGCACGACCACATCGGGGCGGAGATCCGGAGCCAGCCGGGCATCAGCGTCGTGGAGCAGGACTTCTGGGGAGACTTCCAGGGCAACGCGTTCCTGATCCTGCCCGCGGTCGCGGGGAAGAACCTCCTCGCGCTGCTCGCCCCCGAGGAGGGGACGCCGGCGACGGGCTCGACCGACCCGTACGCGGCCATGGACTCCCTGGAGGGCGACACGCTGATGGAGATGGGCAACATCATCATCGGCGCGTGCGTCGGCAAGCTGGCGGAGCTCCTCGGCACGGTGGTCAGCTACTCGCCTCCCTCCGTCAGCGTCGACGACGACCTGGGGAGGGCGATCCGCGCGGACCTCTTCGAGCCGGGCTACTCCGCCGTGGTGC
The DNA here is from genome assembly GCA_035498135.1 of Anaeromyxobacter sp. GTDB lineage: Bacteria > Myxococcota > Myxococcia > Myxococcales > Anaeromyxobacteraceae > Anaeromyxobacter. The sequence goes on along the minus strand of DATKAL010000176.1, from coordinate 1,839 downwards.
TCCAGACGGTCTTCTCGTTCGGCAACCGCGACGTCAAGGGGTTCGTCTTCCTCGTGAGCAGCCGGGAATCCGTGCAGTGGCTCAAGGCTGCCCTGCACCGGTTCATGGCGCAGTATGAATGAGCGCGACCAGATCCTGGACGCGATCAGCGTGGGGCTGGTGACCCTGGATCCCGACCTGAGGGTGCGGAGCTGGAACCGGTGGATGGCCGTCCACAGCGGGCTCCCGGAGGAGAAGGTGGTCGGCGCCCCGCTGTTCGAGTTCTTCCCCAGGCTCGAGAACCGGGTCTTCCTCCGGAACTGTCGCTCCGTCCTCCGGTTCGGGAACTTCGCCTTCTTCTCGCAGAAGCTGCACCACTACCTCTTCCCCTTCAAGCCGCCGCGCTCCCTGGGCGGGCAGCTCGAGCAGATGCAGCAGAGCTGCGTCATGGGCCCCATCCGCGGCGCAGACGGCGCGATCCTCTCGCTCTTCCTGGTGGTCCAGGACGTCACCGAGCTCGTCGTCCAGGAGCGCCGCCTCGTCGAGATGAACATGCGGGACGGGCTCACGGGCGTGTTCAACCGCCGCTACCTGGACCATCGTCTCCAGGTGGAGCTCGAGCGGTTCCGGAGGTACGCGAGACCCCTGAGCGTGGTGATCGTCGACATCGACCACTTCAAGCGCGTCAACGACGAGTACGGGCACCCGTGCGGCGACGAGGTCCTCCGGGCGCTGGCCGCGAGCCTGGAGCGGAGCGTGCGGAAGTCGGACGTTGTGGCCCGCTACGGGGGCGAGGAGTTCTGCCTCATCCTCCCGGAGACGGCCAGGGCCGGTGCGCTCACCCTGGCCGAGAAGGTTAGACGCTGCGTCGAGGCGCAGCGCCACGCCTGGGGCGGCAGGGAGCTGTCGCTCACGATCTCCGCGGGCGTCGCCGAGGCGCAGGCGGGCGCGGCCGGCCCGGCCGAGCTGCTCCAGCGGGCGGATCAGGCCTTGTACTGCGCCAAGAGCGGCGGGCGGAACCGGGTCGAGGCAGAGCCCGTCCGCTCCTGAGTCCCACCGGGCGCGCTGCGCGGCGCGGATCGTCATCCCGGCGGACACGCTTCACCCCAGCCCCGGTGCTCGGTTTCCGGTCTCGTCGCTTGCCGACGGGGGCGAGCTGCCGTAGCGGCTTGCCCGGGAGCCGATCGCGTGCGACGCTGCCCCGCGTTCGTCGCCTCCCGCGCGGTGCCCGTGCCAAGGTGGTAACCATGAGTGAGGACGTGATCAGCCTGAAGCCGCTGCCCGGCGACGTCCCTGCGGGCAAGATCCCGCCCTGGGATCTCTCGGCCACGCGCCATCGTCCTTGCCCGGTCTGCGGGCAGGACCGCTCCGAGGCCATCTGCGTCAGGCCCGACGGGCTGCAGGTGGTGCGCTGCTCCTCGTGTGGGACCCACCGGACCGGAGACCGCCTCAAACGACAACATGGACCCGTCAGCGGTCCCCTCTCCAGCTTCGCCTGCCGGGTCGGGCTCGTCGCCCGCGGCGCCCACCCCCGCTCCGGCGGTGGCGGGGAATGCGGCTGTCTGCGCGCACTTGTCTGGGATTCAGGAGGGATCAGCCATCGCCTGGGGACTCGGCAGTGCGGTCAATCCGGTAATTTTAACGTTGATATTCGGCCCCACGGTCGTCGGGACATTTATCGGAAAGTGGGCGGCGGGCTGTTACTCGGCTCCGTAGCTTGACAGCAGCATGTACGTCAAATAGACGAAGGGCGCGCTCAGAGTGAAGCGAGGCGAGATGGGCATGTGCGTTAAGGTAGAGGGGGTGACTGATGTCTGGCGGCAACGAGTTCGGTATACCTTGCGCTTCTCGGGGGCGACC
>DATKAL010000175.1:0-4023 GCA_035498135.1 Anaeromyxobacter sp. | reverse complement strand
GCGGCGCGTGGTCCATCGTCCAGCCGTGGAGCGCCACCAGCAGCTGGACGCTCCCGGCCTCGACGGCCGCCGGGAGCTACTTCGTCCAGGTCGAGGTGCGGACCAGCACGAGCGGCGCGCGCGACGCGATCACCGCCCTCGCGTACACCATCAGCCCGCCGCCCGTCCCGCCGGCGACGGGCGTCACCCTCACCCCGTCCCCCGCCAGCCCGCAGCACGCCGGGACGGCGGTGGTCTTCACCGCCCAGGGCCAGGGCTCGACCGCGCCGTACCAGTACCAGTTCTGGCTCAAGACCGGGAGCGCCTGGGCGATCGTGCAGGCCTGGAGCACCACCAGCACCTGGACGCTCCCGGCCACGACCGCCGCGGGGAGCTACGCCGTCCAGGTGGAGGTCCGGACGAGCGCCAGCGGGGCGCGGGACGCCATCACCGGTCTCGGCTACACGATCTCGCCGTAGCCCGCCGGGTCGGGTCGCACGTCGCGCGCCGTCGCGAGGTGCGGCCAGGGGAAGCCGGTCCTCTCCGCGCCGGCCTGCTCAGGGGCGGGTCGCCGGCGCCTCCGCGGCGGCGAGCGCCGCCCCCACCCAGCTCCCCGCGCCGCCGGCGCGGATGGCGTCCCGGAGCCGCTCCATGATCCGGAGGAAGGTGAGGTCCACCGGCCCGTCGGCGTGGCCCTCGGCGGTGCCCGCCGGGTCGGCCGGGTCGAGCCGGAGATCGAACCCCTCGCCCTGGTAGCGGACGCGCGAGCCGCCGCTCTCCAGGAGGTAAGCGCGCCCCTCGAAGCGCCCGTGCATCCTGAGCCCATCGGGGATGGCCTCGAAGGCGAAGCCGTCGAGCGCCGGCGTGGCCGCCCAGGCGGCCGCGCTCCCGAAGAAGCGCGGCTTCAGGCGATACGGGCCGCCGTCCTCCGGGCAGAGCACGTCGCAGTGGCCGCACTCGTTGCAGGCGTCGGCGAAGTTGGCGATCTGGTGGGCCTCGGCGAACCGCACGGTCCCGGCCGCCTCCGCGCGGAAGCCGCGCGCGGCGGGGACGAGCCGCTCCACCGCCACCTCGCCGCTCGGGATGGCGAGCGTGAAGTTGGCGTCGTTGGGGCAGACCGGCACGCACTTGTCGCAGGTGAGGCAGTCGAAGAGCGCCAGGCGGCGGCCGATCTTCTTCGGCGGCGTGGCGTTCCTCGCCGCGGCGTAGCGCGGGTCGGCGAGGGCGCGCTCCGCGTAGGTGGCGGTGTTGAGGAGGAGGGCCTGGGAGACCCAGGCCGGGAAGGCCGCGCCGGCGGCCGCCCGGAGGTCGCCGCCCGCGGCCAGCGCCGCCCGGCAGGCTGCGGCGGCTGCCGGCGGGAGGGCGAGCCGCTCGAGGGCCGCCTCCGCGTGGCCGTAGGCGCGGAGCGCGTAGACCTCCAGGTCGGCGGCGCCGGTCGCGTCCATCCGCTCGGCGAGCTTCTCGAAGTAGCGCCGGCCGCGGGCGTACCCGCCGGCCCGCAGGAGGTCGGTGCAGGCGGTGACCGGCCTCAGCCCCAGGGCCACCGCGTCCGGGAAGTTCCCGGCGTCGATCCCGGCCGAGAAGGAGATGGGGAACCGGTCCTCGAACGCCTCCCGGAAGCGGCGCACCAGGGCGACGGCGAGGACGTGGAGCGGCGGGCCGGAGAGGTACATCTGCCGCTCGCTGGCGGGGAAGAAGCTCCGGTGGTTCTCCACCACCAGGGTGTTGGTGAATTTCACCCCGAAGCCCAGCCCGAGTCGCTCCCCCAGCGCCCCGAGGCGGGTCACGAACCCGCTCACCTGTTCCCAGGTGGCGTCGTTCGCGAAGGCGGCGTGCGGGACGCGCAGGGCCGAGTAGCCGAGCCGCCCGCGGAGGAGCTCCTCCACCGCCTCCTTCCCGAGCAGGGTCGGGTTGAGCTTCACCACCACGTGGAGCCCCGCCTCCTCCATGAGGAAGCGGGCGATCGCCTCGATCTCCTCCGGCGGGCAGCCGTGGAAGGTGGAGAGGGTGACGGTGTCGGAGAGCCGGGAGGGGAAGGGGAGGTCGCGGAGGGCCGCCCAGGGGGCGGGGATCTCCCGGCGCAGGCGGGCGACGAGCGCGCTCGCGTCCCGCATCCCGTCGAGGAAGGCGCGGACCTTGTCGGAGCGGATCCCCGCCAGGTCGTAGCCCACCGAGAGGTCGTAGACGGCGTCGGGGAGGCCGCTCGCCACCCCGCGCGCCTTGAGGAGCTCCACGAGCATCGCCGCTTTCACGTACTCCTCGAGCGACTGGGCGACCTCGAGCTCCTGCGACCACTCGACGTTGTAGCCCACCGTCTCCATGTCGATGCAGGGGCGGGGGATGACCAGGTCGTCCCTCACCTGGACGGTCTTGAGCTCGAGCACCCGGCCGCCGGCGAGCCAGGAGAGCACCACGTTCTGGGCGAGCTGGGTGTGGGGGCCGGCGGCGGGGCCGAAGGGGGTGGAGGCCCGGTGGCCGTGGATGGAGACCGAGAGGTCCTTCCCCGGCGGCGCCGTCACGAAGGCGCGGGCGGGCAGGTCGAAGACGGACCTCCGGGCCTCCAGCTCCGAGAGGAGCCGGGTGACCAGGACGCCGAAGGGGACGGGCGTGAGCTCGGCCATCGCACCTCGCTGCCGCGCCGCGCGGGCCCGGGGGAAGGACCGCGCCCAATCGCGGCGCCCTGCTCATACCTCGCCCCCCGGGCCGCCGCCACCCCGCCGGGTCGGGAGGCGGCGGGACGCCCCTCTCGCCGGGCCCGGCCCGACCTCCGGGGCCGCCCCGCACGGCTCCGCGGACCCGGGGTCCGTCCCGGCGCCGGATCGCCCACCCCCGCTCGTTTGGAACCGGGGGCGGTGTTAAAGAGAGGCCATGAAGAAGGTCGCCTTCCACCTCAACGGCGCGCCGCGGCAGGTCGAGGTGCTCCCGGGCCAGTCGCTCCTCGAGGTCCTGCGCGAGCAGGCGAAGCTCACCTCGCTCAAGGACGCCTGCGCGCCGCAGGGGCAGTGCGGCTGCTGCCTCGCGCTGGTGGACGGGGCCCCGAAGACCACCTGCGCCATCCCCGCCGAGAAGGTGGAGGGCAAGGCGGTGGTCACGCTCGAGGGGGTGCCCGAGGCGGAGCGGCAGCTCTACGCGGACGCCTTCCAGGCCGCGGCCGGCCTCCAGTGCGGCTTCTGCACGCCCGGCCTGGTCCTCCGGATCAAGTGGCTCACCGACCAGGACCGGCTCCTCTCCCGGGGAGAGATCGCCAGGGCGCTCGACGGCCACCTCTGCCGCTGCACCGGCTACGTGAAGATCGTGGACGCCGTGGAGCTGATCCACGCCGCCAAGCGCGGCGGGGAGCGGCCGCGCCCGGTCCGGGACGGGGGGGTGGGGAAGCCCCTCGAGCGGTACCAGGGGGGCGCGCTCAGCCTGGGGGCCCGCGAGTTCGTGGCGGACCTGGACGCGCCCGGGCTCCTCCACGGCGCAGTGGTCCTCTCCCCGCACGCCCGGGCCCGGGTGGTCCGGATCGACACCTCCCGGGCGCGGGCGCTGCCCGGGGTGGTGGCGGTGGCGACGGCCAAGGACGTGCCCGGCGACCGCTGGGTGGGGATCGTCTACCGGGACTGGCCGGTGCTGGTGGCCGAGGGCGAGGAGGTCCGCTACGTCGGCGACGTCCTCGCGGCGGTGGCGGCCGAGAGCCCGCGCCTGGCCCGCGAGGCGGCCGCCCTGGTGGAGGTGACCTACGAGCCGCTCCCCCCGGTGCTCGATCCGGCCGCGGCGATCCAGCCGGGCGCACCGCAGGTGAACCCGAAGCACGGGAACGTGCTCTCCACCACCCGCTTCCAGCGGGGCGACGTGGACGCCGCCCTGGCCGCCTCGGCCCACGTGGTCACCGGCACCTGGGCAACCCAGCGGATCGAGCACCTCTACCTCGAGCCGGAGGCGGCGCTGGCCGTGCCGCTGCCCGACGGCCGGCTGCACCTCTACACGCAGGGCCAGGGCATCTTCGACGACCGGCGCCAGGTCGCCTCGGTCCTGGGCGAACCCGAGGAGCGCCTCCTCGTC
>DATKAL010000174.1:0-13806 GCA_035498135.1 Anaeromyxobacter sp. | reverse complement strand
GAGGGAGCGGACCTCCTCGGCGACGACGGCGAAGCCGCGGCCGGCCTCGCCGGCCCGGGCGGCCTCGACGGCGGCGTTGAGGGCGAGGAGGTTGGTCTGGAAGGCGATGTCGTTGATGTCCTTGATGATCTGGGAGGTGCTCTCGGCGGAGGCCTTGATCTTCCCCATCGCCCCCTGCATCTGCTCGACGGCCGCTGCTCCCTCGGTGGCTGCCGAGCGGGCGCCCTGGGAGAGGGTGTTGGCCTGCTGGGCGCTGTCCGAGGCCTGGCGGGTGAGGGAGAGGACCGACTCGAGGGAGGCGGAGGTCTCCTCGAGGGAGGAGGCCTGCTCCGAGGCACCGCTCGCCACCGCCTGGCTGGAGGAGGCGATCTGGGTGGAGGCGCTCGAGACCTGCTCGACCGCCTCGGCCACCTGGGAGATGGCGTCGTGGAGGGCCTCGCCGGTGGCGTTGACCGACTCCTTGATCCGGGCGTGATCGCCCTGGTACTGGCCGGTCATCCGGGCGCGCAGGTCCTTCGCCGCGAGCTGCTCGAGGACCGCCGAGGCCTCGTTCACCGGGGCGATCACCGCGTCGAGGGTCCGGTTCACGCCCTCGATCACCTTTCGGTACTCGCCCTGGTGGCGGGCGGCGTCGGCCCGGGTGGCGAGGCGCCCCTCGATGGCCTTCTCCGCCAGGCCGGCGGCGTCGCTGGCCAGGCCGCGGACCGCCTCCCGGCTCTGCTCGATGGCCTGGGCCACCCGGGTGAAGGTCTCGCGCGCCTGGGCGGTGTCCCGGTCCCCGGCGCCGACCGCGAGCTGGAAGGCGAGGTCGCCCTTCGCCAGGCAACCGAGGGCCTCGGTGAACTTGCGCGTCTCCTCCTCCTGGTAGGCGGCGAGCTTCTTCGAGGCGCGGGCCGCCGCCTGGACCGCGGTCTGGTCGGCGATCACCTCGAAGGCGCCGATCACCTCGCCGCCCTCGTCGCGGACGGCCACCCCGGAATAGGCGATGTCGTAGGTGGCCCCGTCTCCCGGGCGGGCCTGCGTCTCGCTCGAGGCCGCCTGCCCGGTCTGCATCGCCCGGGCGCAGGCGCAGCGCTCGGTGTGGCAGTCGCCGGTGCGGAAGAGGTCGTGGCAGCGCTTCCCCACCACCTCGGCGGCGCTGCTCCCGAGGAGCTGGGTGCCGGCCCGGTTCATGTACCGGACCGCGAAGTCCCGGCCGATCACCATCGCCGGCGCGGGCATGGCGTCGAGGTGGCCGACCAGGGTGGCCACGGTGCGGTTCTGCCCCTCCACCAGCCGCCGGAACGCCCCCTCCTGCCGGGCGGCGTCCGCCCGCTCCGAGAGCCTGCCCTCGACCGCCGCCCGGGAGACCCGCTCCGTCTCCTTGACCAGCCCGTTCAGCGTCCCGATGCACCGGTTGAGCGAGTCCTTGATCTGGTTGAAGTCGCCCCTGTACGCCTCGGTGATCTCCGGCGGGATGTCCCCCTTCGAGATCCGGTCCACGTAGTCGGCGGTCAGGCGGATCGGCGCGACGAACGCGTCCATGGTCCGGTTCATCCCCTGGACGACCGGCTGGAACTCCTGCCCCACCGAGTCGACGTCGCCGCGGGTGTCGAGCTCGCCGGCCGCGACCGCCTCCGTGAGGTTCCCCGTCTCCCGGACCAGGGCGGCGATGCCGCGGCGGACGCTGCGGGTGATGGCCAGGCCGACGACGGCGAGGAACGCGAGGGCGAGGAGGCCGGCGACGAGGAACACGGTCTCGGCGGTGTGGACGGAGGCGTCCGTCGCGTTTCGCTCGAGCCCCACCCGGTCCTGGTTCCCCTTGACGAGATCGGCGAGGGGGCCGGCCATCGCGACGTAGTGTGCCCGCGTCGCTCTCCAGTGCTCCATCGCGCGGGCCCGAAGGGCCGTGGCCTCCGGAGCGCCCGGCGCCTGCTCCACCAGCGCGTCGTGCCATGACCTCATCGCGCCGAAGGTCTCGCGCGCGGACCGGGCCCAGTCCCGGTAGAGGGGCATCAGCGTGTCCCACTGCCGGGCCGCCTCCTTGGAGTGGGGGAGCCTCTCCCACGCCGCGCAGGCCTCCTCCGCCTCGGCCAGTCCGCCCTCGATGATCGGGTTGCCCGCCGAGTAGTCGTGGGCGCTCGCGGCCACCTCCGGCAGGAGCGATCCGTTGAGGCCGCGGCTCGCGGTGTTCACGCCGTCGCGGAGCCCGACCAGCGCCTGCATGCTGGGGATCCGGGCGTCGACGACGGTGGCGAGGTGACCGGCGATGGTCCGGGCCTGTACCACCGCCGTCACCGCGAAGGCGGTCATGACCGCGGCGGCCACGCTCAGGGTGGTCAGGACCTTCTGGCCGATGGTGAGTCTGGCGAACATCGGTTCTCTCCCGGCCCCCGGGGGTTGACTTCCCAGCTATGCCGCGGACGGCTCCGCGCCCGGCGCCTTGGCCTGCCCGCCGGCGAGGCCACCCAGCTCCTCGCCCGACAGGATCCGCTCGACGTCGAGCAGCAGCACCACGTGCTGGCCCGACTTCCCCACCCCGACGATGAAGTCGGAGTGCGCGGAGCGCGTCCCCAGCTCCGGGGTCGGCTCGATCTGGGAAGCGTCGAAGGTCAGCACCTCCAGCACCTGATCCACGAGGACGCCCACGGTGGTCCGGCTCCCCCGCATCTCGCACTGGACGACGATGATGACCGCCAGGTCGGTGGCCGAGCAGGCCGCCATACCGAACTGGACCCGCAGGTCGACGACCGGGATGACGCGGCCGCGCAGGTTGATCACCCCGCGCACCGCCGCGGGGGAGCGCGGGAGCGGCGTGATCCGCTGCAGGCCGATGATCTCGCGGACGTCCAGGATCCCGACGCCGTAGATCTCGCGCGCGAGCTGGAACGTCATGTACTTCCCGGCCAGCCGCTCGGGCGCGTCGAGGCCGGGCTCGCTTCGGGTTGCGTCGTCCTTCACGGATGGACCTCGAGCATGGGGCGCCAGGACCGGGGGCCGTTCTCCGGCGGCGATGGGGTTCGAAGCGGATTCCGTCACGCGAGCGCCCCGATGCAGGCACCGTGCCGTATCAACCCAGGGGCCAAGGCTGCGGAACGAATGGGGCGGGGGCGGGGCGGGCGTGGGTGAGCCGAACTCCCCGTCCGCGCGGGACAGGATTCGGGCGCCGGCGCGTCCGGCTGCGTCCATGCAGGTTTCCTGCGCTGGATCATTCGTCGTGGTCCGCGAGGGGCAGGAGAAACCCTGGGTCGGTGGGCGCGCCGGCTCGGGCCGGGCGCTCATGGGAAGGGGCGGACCCCGGCGGCCCGACCGAGTTGCACCGGCCGGCCGGCGGGACCACACTCCCGGCACATGCCGAGCTGCCCCCTGACCGTGACCTCGCGGCTGCCGCAGGTGGGCACCACCATCTTCACGGTGATGTCGCGCCTGGCGGCAGAGCACGGCGCCATCAACCTCTCCCAGGGCTTCCCCGACTTCTCCGCCCCGCCGGCGCTCTACGACCTGGTGGCGAAGCACATGCGCGCCGGCTCGAACCAGTACCCGCCCATGGCCGGGGTGGCGCCGCTCCGGGAGGCGATCGCCGCGAAGCAGGAGGCGCTCCACGGGGCGCGCTACGACCCGGAGCACGAGGTCACCGTCACCGCCGGCGGGACGGAGGCCATCTTCAGCGCGGTCACCGCCCTGGTGCGTCCCGGGGACGAGGCGATCGTGCTCGAGCCGGCCTACGACTGCTACGTCCCGGCCATCGAGCTGGCCGGAGGCAGGGTGCTCCGCTCCGCGCTCCGGCCGCCGGGGTGGCGCCCCGACTGGCGGCACGTGCGGAGCCTGATCGGGCCGCGCACCCGCGTTCTCCTGGTGAACACCCCCCACAACCCGAGCGGCGCGGCCTGGGACGAGGCCGACCTCCAGGGGCTGGCCGAGGCGGTGCGGGGGACGAACGTGGCGGTGATCTCCGACGAGGTCTACGAGCACGTGATCTTCGACGGGCGCCCGCACCTGAGCTGCTCCCGCCACCCGGAGCTGGCGGGGCGCGCGCTGGTGGTCGGCTCCTTCGGCAAGACCTTCCACGTCACCGGCTGGAAGGTCGGGTACGTGCTCGCGCCGCGCGAGCTCACCGCCGAGCTGCGCAAGGTCCACCAGTTCGTGGTCTTCACCGTCAACACCCCGGTGCAGCTGGCGCTCGCCGAGTGGCTGCGCGACGAGGGCACCTGGCGGGGCCTGCCCGCCTTCTACCAGGAGAAGCGCGATCTCTTCCGCGCCGGCCTGGAGGCGACGCGCTTCCAGCCGTTCCCCTGCGCCGGCACCTACTTCCAGCTCGTCTCGTACGCCGCCATCTCGGACGAGCCGGACCGCGCCCTGGCCGAGCGGTTGATCCGGGAGGTGGGCGTGGCCGCCATCCCGGTCTCCGCCTTCTACGAGGTCCCGCCCGCCGGCCCCGAGCACCGCGTGCTCCGTTTCTGCTTCGCCAAGGGCGCCGACACGCTCCAGCGGGCCTGCGATCGGCTGGCCCGCGTCTGACGCCCGCCGCCGGCGCAGGCCGGACCCTGGGTCCCGCCTCCTCCACGGAGAACCGGAGGGAAACGCCCGGCGCGGCGGGCACGGCGCTCGCATGGCGCGCCGCGCGATCGCCCTCGGGCCCTCGTCCCCGCCGCGCGGGGACGGCGTGCCTGGCCCGGCCCGATGCGGCCGCGAGCTGCCACGGGGCGAGCAACCCCGCTCGACGGGAAGAACTCGGAGCGCGTCATGTACGTCCGGAACAAGGTGGCCGTCTTCCAGGCCACCACCCTCGTGGCCACCCTCGGCGCCGTCCTCGGCGTGATCGGCTTCTCGGCCATGAGCCTGGTCGAGGAGAAGGACACCGCCCTCTACGAGGAGAAGCTGCACCAGGTGCTGGCGCGGATGGAGGCGGAGCAGGGGGCGCTGGCGGCCAACGGCCTCGCCGAGGTGGAGGGGTACGTCCAGAACGCGCAGAAGAGCCTCGTGGGGGAGCTCGCGAAGGCGAACGGCGCCGCGGACGGCGTCTCCCTGGTGGTCCTCGACCGCGACGGGAGGGTGGTGCTGCACCCGCGCCTCGCGGCGGGCGCCGGCGACTACGCCGGCGCGGACTGGCGCCGGGCGATCGAGGGGGAGCAGGCGCCCCGGGCCCTCGCCGCCCGGCTCGACGGCGCGCCGGTCTGGATCGTCCACGGTCGCTTCCCGGCCTGGGGCTGGCGCGTGCTCTACGTGGTCCCCGAGGCGGTGCACGGCGCCGGCGTCCACCGGCTGCTCTGGGTCCTCCTCGCCGTCTGCGTCCCCGGGCTGGCGCTGCTCCTGGGCGTGCACGCCTACGGGCATCGGACCCTCTCCCGCACCCTGGCGAGGCTGACCGGGGAGGCGGTGCGGCTGCGCGAGGCGGTGGCGGCCGGCCGGCTCGAGGAGCGCGGTGACGCGGCCGCCATCGAGGCCGAGTTCCGCCCCATCGTGGAGGGGATGAACGAGACCCTGGACGCGTTCGTCGCCCCCATCCAGCTCACCGCCGGCTACGTGGACCGGATCTCCCGCGGGGACATCCCGCCCCCGATCCAGCAGGCGTACCGGGGAGACTTCAACCGCATCAAGGACTCGCTCAACGGCTGCATCGGCTCGCTCTCCGGCCTGATCGCGGAGATGGGCCGGATGGCCGCGGCCCAGGGGAAGGGCGACGTCGACGCCCGCGTCGACGAGGGCCGCTTCCAGGGCGCCTTCCGGGAGCTGGCCGCGGGCGTGAACGCGGGCGTCCACATGCACGTCTCCAACGTCCTGGAGATGCTCGACGTCCTCGGCGCGTACGCCGAGGGCGACCTCGAGCCGACCCTGCGCCCCCTGCCCGGCAAGCAGGCGGTCCTGAACGAGAAGCTGGAGCGGGTCCGGGCCAACCTCCGGGCCCTGATCGGCGAGATGAAGCGCGCCATGGCCGAGCACCAGGGCGGCGACACCGACGCGGCGGTGGAGGAGGCCCGCTTCCAGGGCGCCTACCGCGAGCTGGCGGCCGGCTTCAACCAGAGCCTGGGGATGTACGTCCACATCGTGCGCGAGATCCTCCAGATCCTCGGCGCCTACGCCGACGGCGACTTCGCGCCGGTGCTCCGCGAGCTCCCGGGGAAGCAGGCCCGGGCCACCCGGGCCCTGGAGAAGCTCCGGGCCAACCTGGGCAACATCTCCGGGGAGGTCCGGGCCCTCATCGCGGCGATGAAGGCGGGCGACGTGCAGGTGCGGGCGGACCAGACCAGGTTCCACGGCGACTGGGCGGCGATCGTCCAGGGCCTCAACGAGACCCTCGACGAGATCACCCGTCCGGTCGGGGCGGCGGCCGAGGTGCTGGAGCGGCTGGCGGCCCGCGATCTCCAGGCCCGCGTGGAGGGGACGTTCCAGGGCTACCACGCCAAGCTCACCGACGCCGTCAACGCCACCGCCGGCGCCCTCCACGACGCGCTGGGACAGGTGGCCGCCGCGGTGGAGCAGGTGTCGAGCGCCGCCACCCAGATCGCCTCCTCCTCCCAGGCGGTCGCCTCGGGCGCCTCGGAGCAGGCCACCTCCCTGGAGGAGACCAGCTCGGCGCTCGAGTCGGTGGCGGGCGCGACCCAGCAGTCGGCGGCCAACGCCCAGCAGGCGAACGCCCTCGCCCTCACCGCCCGCGCCGCCGCCACCGAGGGGGCGACCGCGGTGGAGCGGCTCGAGGGGGTGATGGGGCGGATCAAGGCCTCGGCCGAGGGGACGAGCCAGATCATCAAGGACGTCTCGGAGATCGCCTTCCAGACCAACCTCCTCGCCCTGAACGCGGCGGTGGAGGCGGCCCGGGCCGGGGAGGCCGGCCGCGGCTTCGCCGTGGTGGCCGAGGAGGTCCGCTCCCTGGCGCTGCGGGCCAAGGAGGCGGCCACCAAGACCGAGGAGCGGATCCGCCAGTCGGTCGGCCAGGCCGGCGAGGGCGAGGCGGCGGCGAGGCACGTGGCGGCGAGGCTCGGCGAGATCGTCCAGGGCGTCTCCCGGGTCACGGACATCGTGGCGGAGATCGCCTCGGCCGCCCGGGAGCAGTCCACCGGCATCTCCCACGTGGTGACCGCGCTCGGCGAGATGGACAAGGTGACCCAGCAGAACGCCGCCAGCGCCGAGGAGTCCTCCTCGGCCGCGAGCGAGCTCTCCGGCCAGGGGGAGGAGCTGGCGGCGATGGTGGGGACCTTCCAGCTCTCCAGGAGGGCGGCGGCGCGCCCGTCCTCCCGCCCCGCGTCGGTCCGGCCCCAGGCGGCCGCGGCGCTCTCCCCGAGGAACGGTCACGCCCGCGCCCCGAACGGCGCGGCGGACCAGGCGTTCCCGATGGAGGACGCGGCCGAGCTGCGTGACTTCTAGCGGCGCCCCCGGCGGGGCACGTGGCGGCGCGGGCGTTCCTGCTACAGATGATCCGGGGCTCCGGCCCGCCGCGCCGGCGGCGGAGCGCCCGGGACGGACATCGTGGGGACCACCAGGGACGCGCCGGCGGGCGAGGAGCTGCTCAGGGAGCAGGTCCGGCTCCTCGGGCAGATCCTGGGCGAGACCATCGCCGAGCTGTCCGGGGCCGAGGCGCTCCGCCTGGTCGAGGAGCTGCGCAAGGCCGCCATCGCGCTCCGCAGCGGCCAGCTCGAGGGGGGGCGGGACGCCTTCGCCGCGCGCGCCGCCGCCCTCTCCCTGGGCGAGCTGGAGCTCCTGGCCGGGGCGTTCACCGGCTTCTTCCACCTCATCAACGCGGCCGAGGAGCAGCACCGCATCCGCCGGCTGCGGGCCCGCGACCGCGCCGGCGCCCCGCCGGCGGGCTCGCTCCCGGCGGCGCTCGCCGAGCTCCAGGCGCAGGGCGCGAGCGCGGCCGACGTGCAGCGGCTCCTCGACCGGATGCTGGTGATGCCGGTGCTCACCGCCCACCCCACCGAGGCGCGGCGCCAGACCGTCCGCAACCACCTGGCCGAGGTGTCGGCGGCCCTCGACCGGCTCGACGACCCGCGCCCGGGCGATCGGGAGCGCGCCGCCGTCCTGGTCGAGCTGCGGGAGGCGGTGGCGTCGCTCACCGCGACGCGCACCGCCCGCGCCACCCGCCCCACTCCGCTCGACGAGGTGAAGAGCGGCCTGGCCGCGTTCGAGCGCTCGCTGCTCGAGGTGACCCCGCGCCTCTACCGCGCCCTGGAGACCGCGCTCCGCGAGACCTGGCCGGACGCCACCTTCCGGGTCCCGTCCTTCCTCCGCTGGGGCACCTGGATCGGCGGCGACCGCGACGGCAACCGCTTCGTCACCGCCGAGACCACCCGCGCCGCCTTCGCCCGGCAGCGCGAGGTGGCGGTGGGCCGCGCCCGCGCCGACGTGCAGGCGCTGGGGCGGGAGCTCTCCGCCTGGGCGGGCGGGGGCGCGCCGGGCGGGCTGGCCGAGCTCGCCGCCTCGCTCGCCTCCGACCGCCAGCGCCTCCCGGCGGTGGCGGCGCGCGCCCAGGCGCTCGACGCGGCCGAGCCCTGGCGGGAGAAGCTCCACTACGTCGCCGCCCGGCTCGAGGGGGCGCCGGGGCGCGGCGAGGAGGGCTACCCGGGCGCCCGCGAGTACGAGGAGGACCTGGCGCTCCTCTCCCGGAGCCTGGAGGCGTGCGGGTTTGGCCGCCTGGCGCGCGGTCGGCTGGCGGACGTCCGCCGGCGGGCGGAGGTCTTCGGCTTCCACCTCGCCACGCTCGACCTGCGCCAGCACTCCGAGGTGCACGCGCGGGCGGTGACGGAGCTGCTCGCCCGCGGCGGCTCGGCGGGCTACGAGCGGCTCGAGGACGGCGAGCGCATCCGGCTCCTGGCGGGGCTCCTGGGGCGCGCCGCCCTCCCCGGCGTCCCAGACCGCCTCTCCCTCTCCCCGGAGACGCGGGAGGTGCTCGACACCCTCGAGGTGGTGGGGCGGGCCCGGCGGGAGCTCGGGCCGCGCGCCTGCGAGCGCTACATCGTGTCGTTCTGCGACTCGACCTCCGACCTCCTCGAGGTGCTCTTCCTGGCGCGGGCGGCGCGGCTCGCCCCCGACGAGCTCCGGCCCGTGCCGCTCCTCGAGCAGCTCGAGGACCTGGAGCGCGGCGCCGAGATCGCCTCGCGCATGCTGGAGCTCGAGCCGGTGCGGGTGGCGCTCGACGGCGAGCTGGAGGTGATGATCGGGTACTCGGACGCGGGCAAGCAGGTGGGCTACGTCACCAGCCAGGTGGCCCTGCGCAAGGCGCAGCTCGCCATCGCCGACGTGGCGGAGGCGGCCGGGGTGACCCTCACCGTCTTCCACGGCCGGGGCGGAGCGGTGGGGCGGGGCGGGGGGCCGGCCAAGCGGGCGATCCTGGCGCAGCCCGCCGCGGCGCTGCGCGGCCGGTTCCGGGTCACCGAGCAGGGCGAGACCATCACCGCCCGCTACGGCCGCCCCGAGATCGCGCTCCGCGACCTGGAGCAGACCGTGGGCGCGGTGCTGCTCGCCTCGAGCCGGGGGGCGCGGGGCGACGACGGCGGGGCGGCCGCCCGGGCGGCCAGCGCCGACCGGGCCGCGGTCGGCGCCCACCGCGCCTACGCCGCCCTGGTGGCCGATCCCGACCGGCTCGCCCGCTACACCGTGGCCGCCACCCCCATCGAGGAGATCATGAAGCTCCGGATCGCCTCCCGGCCGGCGAGCCGGACGCAGGCGCTGACGTTCCGGGACCTCAGGGCCATCTCCTGGGTGTTCTCCTGGAACCAGAGCCGGCACGGGCTCCCGGGCTGGTTCGGGCTGGGGAGCGGGATCGAGGCGGTGATCGCCGAGGAGGGGCTGCCGCGGGCCCGGTTCCTCTACCGGGACTGGCCGTTCTTCCGGGCCCTGGTGGACAACGCGCGGCTCGCCCTCACCCAGGCCGACCTCGACGTGGCCGCCCACTACGCCCGGCTGGCGGCGCCCGAGGCCCGCGGGATCTTCGAGCTGATCCGGGCCGAGCACGCCCGCACCCTGGCCGCCATCCGCGAGGTCACCGGCGACGCCGAGCTCATGTCGCCCTGGCCGGCCCTGGCCTTCTCCGCCCAGCGGCGGAACCCGTACATCGATGTCCTCTCGCACGTCCAGATCGAGCTCCTCGCCCGCCTGCGCCGGGCCGAGGGGGCGGAGAAGGACCGGGTGCGGGAGGTGCTGTTCGTCGCGATCAACGGCATCGCCGCGGGGCTGCAGTCGGTCGGGTAGGGCGCGCGTCCTCTCCCCCGGCGCAGCGCCGTCCGTGGTCTACTGCGTGGCGATGCCACGTGAAGGGGCGCAGGCCCGCTCCGGGAGGCGGCGCCAGCCGCGCCTGCCGATCCCCGCGAGGGCCGAGAGATCGGGAGCACGTCGCGGCGCGGCGGCCGGAGCGCCACACCCCTCCGCGCGTTCGGGAGGGGAACACGCCTCGCGCGCCTACGAGGGCATCGTCGCCGAGGTGCAGCGGCTCGTGGACGACGGCTCCCTGAGGCCGGGCGACCGGCTCCCCTCCGAGCGCGAGCTGTCCGAGCGCTTCCGCGTGGGTCGGAGCGCGGTGCGCGACGCCATCCGCGTCCTCGAGGTGAAGGGGGTGGTGAAGCCGCGCCAGGGGAAGGGCACGGTGGTGCAGGCGCTCTCGCCCGACTCGCTGGTCGCCGTGCTCGCCGGCGCGATCATCCGGAAGCGCGGGCTGGTCGCCGAGCTCATGGACCTGCGGGCGATCCTCGAGCCGCCGCTCGCGGCCCGCGCCGCCCGGAACGCGTCGCCGGCGCAGGTGGCCCGGCTGGAGGAGATCCTGCGCCGCCAGGGGGCGAGGGTCCGGCGGGGGGAGTCGGCGGTGGAGGAGGACCTCGAGTTCCACGGCCTCATCGCGAGCGCGGCGGGGAATGGCGTGCTGCTGGCGGTCCTGGACACGCTCATCAACCTCCTCTCCGAGACACGGAGGCGCAGCCTTCAGGTGAAGGGGCGCGCGAGGGCGTCCCTGGCCGGCCACCAGCGCGTGCTGCGCGCCATCGCCGCCCGCGCCCCGGCCGTGGCGGAGGCCGCCATGCGTCGGCACATCGAGGCCGTCGAGGCGATGATCCGCAAGCAGACGGCGTAGGGCGGTCGCAGGATCGCGAGCGCCTCGCCGCAGGGGCGACCCGAGGCGCCGGGGCCGGCGGCGGCCGTTCGCCACCGCGCCATCTTGGGCACCCTCCAAGGGGCGCGACCGGTTCACGGGCTCGCCGGATCCCGTTCGCGGCACGGCCAAGGTGGCGTGGCGGCAGGAGGCGGTGAGCGCGCGGGCGCCGTCGCGCGCCGCGCCGAGCCGCCGTCCGGTCCAATTGTCGGACGACTTGCCGCCGATCAAGGTCGGCCTCGCGCCCGCTCCGTAGCATCGCGAATCACTGAGAGTGCGGTTGGCGCGTCGAGCCTGTTCGAGAGCCGTTCAGCGCGGATCGGGCCATGGTCGAGCCTCAACCAGGAGAGCAGCGGCTCCGCGTCGCCGAGGCGTTCGTCGAGGACGTCGACCGCGGCTGGGCGCGCCTCGACCCGGACGACCTCCTCCGGCTGGGCGCGGCGCCCGGCGACGTCCTCCTCGTCACCGGGGGCCGCTCCACCGTGGCCCGGGCGGTCCAGGCGCCGGAGAGCCACCGGGGCCAGGGCCTGATCCTCATGGACGGCTCCACCCGGGGCAACGCCCAGGCCGGCGTGGACGACACGGTCCGCGTGCGCAAGGTCCCGTTCCGGCCGGCGGCGTCGCTCCTCCTCGCCGCGGTCGAGGCGAGCCTGCCCACTCCGGCCGAGGCCGAGCTCCCCGCGCTGCGCCACGCGCTCTCCGGGAGGCCGTTCCTGCTGGGCGACCGCTTCCAGCTGACCGCTCTCGGGGCGCGGACCCGCTCCTTCACCGTCGAGGGCGCGGCCCCGCGCGGCGCCCTCCTCGTCTCGAACGACACCGAGATCGCCTTCCGGGCCCCCGACGCGGCCGCCGCGGAGGGCGCGCGCATCTCCTACGAGGACATCGGCGGGCTGGACCGCCAGGTCGCGCTGGTGCGGGAGATGGTCGAGCTCCCGCTGCGGTTCCCCGAGCTGTTCGGGGCCCTGGGCATCGAGCCGCCGCGGGGCGTCCTGCTGGTCGGGCCGCCGGGCACGGGCAAGACGCTCATCGCCCGGGCGGCCTCGAGCGAGGTGCGCGCCCACTTCATCCACGTCAACGGCCCGGAGGTGATCAACAAGTACTACGGCGAGAGCGAGGCCAAGCTGCGCGCGGTGTTCGAGGAGGCGCGGCGGAACGCCCCGGCCATCATCTTCCTCGACGAGATCGACGCCCTGGCGCCGAAGCGCGCCCAGGTGATCGGGGACGTCGAGAAGCGGGTCGTCGCCCAGCTGCTCGCCCTCATGGACGGGCTCGTCGAGCGGGGGCAGGTGGTGGTGATCGGCGCCACGAACCTGCCGGAGGTGGTGGACCCGGCCCTCCGCCGCCCGGGCCGCTTCGACCGGGAGATCACCCTGGGCGTCCCCGACCGCGCGGGCCGCCGGAAGATCCTGAGCATCCACTCCCGGCGCATGCCGCTCGCGGCGGAGGTCGATCTCGAGCGCCTGGCGGAGATCACCCACGGCTACGTGGGGGCCGACCTCGCCGCCCTCTGCACGGAGGCGGGGATGGTGGCGCTCCGGCGCATCCTCCCCGCGGTGACCTTCGAGCTGGACGAGCGGCCCAGGCTCGACGGGCTGACGATCGAGGTCACCCAGCCGGACTTCCTCGAGGCGTTCAAGGCGATCGAGCCCACCTCCACCCGCGAGTTCCTCGCCGAGCGCCCGCCGCTCGGGTTCGCCGACGTGGGCGGGCTGGCCCGCGAGAAGAGAACGCTCCGCTCCATCGTCGAGGTGGCGCGGGGCGGCGGCGCCCTGGTGCCCGGCGCTCGGCTCGATCCCCCGAAGGGCGTGCTGCTCACCGGGCCGAGCGGGACGGGCAAGACGCTCCTGGCGCGCGCCCTCGCCGGCGAGCTCGGGCTGACGCTCATCACCGTCGACCTCACCACCCTGCTCTCCAAGTGGGTGGGGGAGTCGGAGAAGGGGCTCCGCGAGGTGTTCAGGCGGGCGAAGCAGGCCTCGCCCTGCATCCTCTTCTTCGACGACGTGGAGGCGATCGCGCCGGCGCGCTCCGGCGAGGAGGGCGGCGGCCTGGCCCCGCGCCTGGTGGCGCAGCTCGTCCGCGAGCTGGGCCAGCTGCACGGCTCGCTCGGCGTCGTGGTGCTCGGCGCCACGAACCGGCCCGACCTGCTCGACCCCGCGCTGCTGCGCCCCGGCCGCTTCGACTACCTGCTCGAGCTGCCGCTCCCCGCCGCCGACGAGCGGCGCGAGATCCTCGCGCTGCACGCGCGGGGCCTGACGCTCGGCGCCGAGGACCTCGGCGAGGTGGCGAGGCGGACCGAGGGGTGCACGGGCGCGGACCTGGAGCTGGTGTGCAAGAAGGCGGCGATCCTGGCGCTGGAGGACGGTCGCCAGCGGCAGGCGCCGCTCGAGATCACCCGCAGTCATGTGGAGCAGGCGCTGGAGCAGGTGAGGGGTGCAGCGGTCCTCGCGATCCGATCGCCCGGGGCGCCGCGCCGATCGGCGGTCTAGCGGTTCACGCTGGTGAAAGGAGGACGAGAGTGGCCCACGTTCACGAGATCACGATCTGGACGCGCGGGGTGGTGAAGGACAAGGAGGGGCGCGACGTCGCCAACGGCATCGCCAAGGCGGCCGATCGGGACGGCAAGTTCACGCAGGCGTTCGACAACTATGTCGACCTTCCCGACCGGGTGAACGTCCCGCTGCGCAAGTATGCCCGCATCAGCGACGAAGAGATCGAAGAGCGCTACGAGTACGAAAACGCGACCCCAGAGGTCG
>DATKAL010000173.1:0-20244 GCA_035498135.1 Anaeromyxobacter sp. | reverse complement strand
CAAGGACTTCGGCGCCGGCTACGCCTACCCGGTGATCATCGAGGACGCCAAGCTCGGCAAGTAGGCGCGAGCGACCTCCGCCTCTCGACGGGCGTGGTCCTCCGGGGCCGCGCCCGTCGTGTTTCGGGGAGCGCATGCCGGCGGTGCGGTCCTGGCCGGGGCGCCCCGATCCGGCTCGCCGACGTGCGAGGGCCCCGCGGGCGGTCTTCCCTTCCGGCCCGAGGTCCGGCCCTTCTGGTAGATTGCCGCGGCCGTGAGCCCCGGAGCGCGCGCCATCGAGGAGGAGGTGGAGGCGATCGCCGGAGCGGTCGCCGAGGCGGGCGGCGATCCATCCGCGCGCCGGGCCTGCGCCGACCGGCTCGAGGCGCTGCGCGGCCGGTGGCGCGCCGCCCCCGAGCTCTTCGCACCCCCGGTCGTGGAGCGGCTCCGGGAGCTGGCCGCCGCGCTGGCCCGCGGGGTCGCCCCCCTCCAGCTCCCGCTCGCGCCCCCTCGATCCGCCGGCCCGGCCCCGGCCGACCCGCGGCGGGTCCTGCAAGAGGTCTTCGGCCACGCCGGCTTTCGCCCCGGCCAGGAGGAGATCGTCCGCGCCGTCCTCTCCGGCCGCGACTGCATCGGGGTGATGCCCACCGGGGCCGGCAAGTCGCTCACCTACCAGATCCCCTCCCGGCTCCTGGGCGGGACCACGCTCGTGATCTCCCCGCTCATCGCCCTGATGAAGGACCAGGTCGACGCCATGGCCCGGGTCGGGCTGCGCGCCACCTTCCTCAACTCGAGCCTCGGGCCCGAGGAGCGGCGCGAGCGGGTGCGGGCGCTCCGGCGCGGCTCGGTGGAGCTGCTCTACGCGGCCCCCGAGGGGCTGGAGGCCTCGGTGGGGAGCGCGCTCGAGGGGATCGGGCTCTCGCTCATCGCGGTGGACGAGGCCCACTGCATCAGCCACTGGGGGCACGACTTCCGGCCCGCCTACCGGAACCTGGCCGGGCTCAAGGAGCGCTTCCGGACCCCCGTCCTGGCCCTCACCGCCACCGCCACCCGGGAGGTGAGCCGGGACATCGCCGCCCAGCTCGGCATGGCCGATCCGCTCCTCGTGCGCGGCTCCTTCCTCCGCCGGAACCTCCGCATCCACGCGCGGAAGAAGGGGGAGGGGCTCCGGACGCGCGACGCCCTCCTGCGGCTGGTGCGCGCCCGGCGCGGCCAGAGCGGGATCGTCTACGCGCTCTCCCGCCGGTCCGTGGAGGAGACCGCCGAGCTGCTCCAGGGCCACGGGGTCCGCGCCGAGGCCTACCACGCCGGCCTCGAGCCGGAGGTGCGCGCCCGCGTGCAGGACGCCTTCCAGGCGGGCGGGATCGAGGTGGTGGTGGCGACGGTCGCCTTCGGGATGGGGATCGACAAGCCCGACATCCGCTTCGTGATCCACCGCGACCTCCCCCGCTCCATCGAGGCCTACTACCAGGAGATCGGCCGGGCGGGCCGCGACGGCGCCCCCTCGGACTGCGTCCTGCTCTACTCCTGGGCGGACGTGATGAGCTGGGAACGGCTGCTGGACGAGGCCGAGCCGGAGGTGGCGGAGTGGCAGCGCCGCCAGGCGCGGGCGATGTACCGGCTCGCCGAGGAGGACGGCTGCCGGCACGAGCGGCTGGTGGGCCACTTCGGGGAGGTGGTCGAGCCCTGCGGCGACGCCTGCGACCGCTGCACCGGCGCCGACCCGATCGCCTCCGCCCCGGCCGTGGAGGGCCGGCGGAGAGGGGGGCGCGAGCGCCGGGCGGGGAAGGCGGAGGGCGGCGGGGGGCGCCGTCCCGGGCCGGCCGAGGCCGACGCCGGGCTCTACGAGGCCCTGCGGGCCTGGCGCGCCGGGGAGGCCCGCGCCCGCGGCGTCCCCGCCTACGTGGTCTTCGGCGACGCCACCCTGGCCGAGATCGCCCTCCAGCGCCCCTCGAGCGAGGACGCGCTCCTCGACGTCAAGGGGATCGGCCCCCGGAAGCTCGAGGAGTACGGCGCCGCGCTGCTGGCGCTGGTCCGGGCGGCGGGCTGAGGAACGATCGGGCGGGGCGGCGGTCCAGCTAGAGCTGGTGCCCGTAGTCGTACGTCACCTTCACGTAGAAGGTGGCGCGCACGTCGGCGGTGAAGGCGGGGGTGGGAGCGTCGTAGGTGAGCTTCAGCCGCACGTGGATCTTGCCCGACTGGAGGTAGGGGGAGAGATCGGTGTCGGCGCTCCCCTGCACCGCGATCGACTGGACGTTCGAGGCCGAGGCCGGGCGGGCGTAGGAGGCGACCAGCACCGCGTCGGTCCCGTTCGGCGCCACCACCTCCACCTTGGCGGAGGCGATCCCGTCCAGGTTGGAGGCGCCGGCGGTGAGCTCGATGCCGAGGTCGGTGAGGCGGACCTCGGAGGTGGTGTGGGCGGCCCCCAGGATCCCGATCTGGCTCCCGAGATCGTAGTCGAGGTCGGTCTGGACGCAGCCGTTCGGGTCCCCGGTGCCGCACTGGTTCACCACCAGCGAGGCGGCCGGGAAGCTCTGCTGCGGGAGGACGAGCGCGATGGTCGGGATCTCGACGTCGGCGGTGAGCGCGCATCCGGAGACCAGCAGGAGCGCGGCGGCGGCGGCGTGGCGCATGGAGGGTCCTAGAAGAAGTACTGGAAGCCGAGCTTCACCGAGGGGCTCACCGCCCGCACCTTGGGATCGGTGACCGTCACGACGGTGCCGTCCGAGGAGGTGGTCTGCGAGGTGCCGCGGGCGGCGAGCTGGGCCCAGGCCAGGCCGGCCCGCAGGGAGAACGTGAACCCGCGCTGCGACCCGACCTCGAACCCGAGGTGGAGGGCGGCGTACTGGTAGCCGACGTCCTGGAGCAGCGACTTGAGGTCGAGGTTGCCGCTCGAGTGGACGAACCGGGAGGCGCTGGCGTCGAAGTACCGCCCCACCTCGCCCTCGACGCAGGGGGCGACCTTCCAGTCCCAGGGGGAGAACGACATGCCGCCCTGGACGCCGAAGCTCAGGTAGTCCCAGGCCGGGCCGGCGAAGACGCGGAACCAGCGGATCGGGCGGTAGACGAGGGAGAGGCTGGAGCCGGCCGGGACGCCGAGATCGAGGAGGACCCCGAGCGGCGGGAGGCGCGCGTCGGCGGCGTCGGTCGAGGGGGCCGTCCCGGGCGGCTCGGCCGCGGGCGCGCTCGCCGGGGCCGGGGAACCGGGCTCCACGGCGGGGGCGGCCGGCTCGCCGGCGAGGGCGAGGCAGGGGAGGAGGGCGAGGAGCAGGGCTGGCCGGGCGAGGGACATCGAGCCTCCGATCAGGCGCCCGGAGTCTAGACGGCCGTGCGTGTATGGAACCAGGGTGGGCCGGTAGGCCTCGCTTTTCGGACCGGGATGGGCGATCTCTCCCCCGATGGCGCTCCCCTCCACCCTCCACCACCTCGATCTCCGCCTCTCGAACGTCGACCGGGGAATCGACCGGGAGCTCTCGCTCAAGGTCGCCCGGCACCCCTCGGAGAGCATGGAGCGGCTCTGGCTCCGGGTCCTCGCCCTCGCCTGGCAGTTCGAGGAGGGGATCGGCTTCGGCCCCGGCCTCTGCGAGCCGGAGGCGCCGGACGTGCTGGCGGCGCGGCTCGACGGCACGCCCTCGGTGCTGGTGCGGGTGGGCAAGCCGGATCCGGAGCGCGTGGCGAAGGACGTCTCCGGGGGCGGCGGGGCGCGGGTGGCGGTCCTCTTCGAGTCCCCGCGGCGGCTCGAGGCCTTCCTCGAGGAGGCCCGGCAGGCGCGGCTCGACCGGATCGCCCGGGCCGAGCTGGCGGCGGTCGATCCTCCCCTCCTCGCGGCGCTGGCCGCGCGGGAGGAGCGGAGGATCCGGGCGGGGGTGACCCTCGTGGCGGATCACCTCTACCTCGACCTGGGGCGGGAAACGCTCGACGGCCCGCTCCACCGCGGGACCTTCTAGGAAGCCCGGCGGCCGGAGCCCATCGCGTCCGGCCGGTAAACAACCAAATTATTTCAACAGCTTGCCAGCCGGCGGCGCCGGCGTGGCCCCGGGGGTGCTTCCGCGTGAAATCCCGGGAGGACCCGTTATTATTCTGCCTATCTGGACTGGTTAGGTCCATGATGGCTCCCGCGGGGACCCGGAGCCGGCTGGGAGGCGCCGGATGATACGGATGTCCAAGCTCACCGACTACGCGATCGTGCTGCTCGCCCACCTGGCGCGGGGCGGCGGGACGGTCACCGCCCAGGACCTCGCCTCCCGCTCCCGGGTGCCGCTGCCCACGGTCTCCAAGCTCTGCAAGGAGCTCTCGAAGGCGGGGCTGGTCGTCTCCCACCGGGGCCGGCACGGGGGGTACGGGCTGGCCCGCCCGGCCGAGCGGATCTCGATCGCGGAGATCGTCGAGGCGCTGGAGGGGCCGATCGCCCTAACCCAGTGCGTCGAGCCCGGCGCCGCCACCTGCGATCTCGAGGCCACCTGCGTCGCCCGCGCCAGCTGGGATCCGGTCTCGCGCGCCATCCAGGGAGCGCTGCAGAACCTGCCGCTGTCGGCGATCGCCCCTCCTCCCGATCCGGCCTCGGCCGAGCCCGCCCCCCTCGTCGTCCTCGGAGCCCACGCCTCATGAGCACCGCAGAGCAGCTGAAGGAGCTGACGGAGCAGCGCTACCGCTACGGCTTCGTCACCGAGATCGAGGAGGACCGGGTCCCCAAGGGGCTCTCGGAGGAGATCATCCGGCTCATCTCCGCCAAGAAGGGGGAGCCGGCCTTCATGCTCGAGTGGCGGCTCGGCGCCTACCGGCGCTGGCTGGAGATGGAGGAGCCGGCCTGGGCGAACGTCCGCTACCCGCGGATCGACTACCAGGACATCGTCTACTACGCCGCCCCCCGGCCGAAGAAGCAGCTCGGCTCGATGGACGAGGTGGACCCGGAGGTGAAGCGCGCCTTCCAGAAGCTCGGGATCCCGCTCGAGGAGCAGATGCGGCTGGCGGGGGTGGCGGTGGACGCGGTGTTCGACTCGGTCTCGGTCGCCACCACCTACAAGAAGAAGCTGGCGGACCTGGGGATCGTCTTCTGCTCCTTCAGCGAGGCGGTGCGCGAGCACCCGGCCCTGGTGGAGCGGTACCTGGGCTCGGTGGTGCCGGCCACCGACAACTTCTTCGCCGCCCTGAACAGCGCGGTCTTCTCCGACGGCTCCTTCGTCTACGTCCCCCGGGGCGTCCGCTGCCCGATGGAGCTCTCCACCTACTTCCGGATCAACGCCAAGGACACGGGCCAGTTCGAGCGCACCCTGATCGTCGCCGACGAGGGGGCCTACGTCTCCTACCTGGAGGGCTGCACCGCCCCGCAGCGGGACGAGAACCAGCTCCACGCCGCGGTGGTCGAGCTGGTGGCCCTCGATCGCGCCCAGATCAAGTACTCGACGGTGCAGAACTGGTACCCGGGCGACGCCGAGGGGAAGGGCGGCATCTACAACTTCGTCACCAAGCGCGGCAAGGCGATGAAGGGGGCGAAGCTCTCCTGGACGCAGGTGGAGACCGGCTCCGCCATCACCTGGAAGTACCCGTCCTGCATCCTCCAGGGCGACGACTCGGTGGGCGAGTTCTACTCCGTCGCCCTGGCCAACCACCGCCAGCAGGCCGACACCGGCACCAAGATGATCCACGTGGGGAAGAACACCCGCTCCACCATCATCTCGAAGGGGATCAGCGCCGGGCGGGGGCAGAACACCTACCGCGGGCTGGTGAAGGTGCTGAAGGGGGCCACCGGGGCGCGCAATTACTCGCAGTGCGACTCCCTGCTGGTGGGCGACCGCTGCGGGGCCCACACCTTCCCGTACATCGAGGTGCGCAACCCGACCGCCAAGGTCGAGCACGAGGCCACCACCTCGAAGATCGGCGAGGACCAGCTCTTCTACTGCCGGCAGCGCGGGATCTCCGAGGAGGACGCGGTCTCGATGATCGTGAACGGCTTCGCCAAGCAGGTCCTGAAGGAGCTGCCGATGGAGTTCGCGGTGGAAGCGCAGAAGCTGCTCGGCATGTCACTGGAAGGGAGCGTCGGATGACCATGCCGGGCAGCTTCGAAGCGTTCCCATGGCCGCGCAGAAGCGCATTGGGGATGAACCTCGAGGGGAGCGTCGGCCAGCGATGACGACGAAGGCGGACACCATGCTGCGCATCAAGGGGCTCCGGGCGGTGGTCGGCGAGCAGGAGATCCTGAAGGGGGTGGACCTCGAGATCGGCGCCGGCGAGGTGCACGCGATCATGGGGCCGAACGGCTCGGGCAAGTCGACCCTCGCCGGCGTGCTGGCCGGGCGCGACGCCTACGTGGTCACCGGCGGCGAGGTGGCCTACGAGGGGCAGGACCTGCTCGCCCTCGCGCCCGAGGCGCGGGCGGCGGCCGGGGTCTTCCTCGGCTTCCAGTACCCGGTGGAGATCCCGGGGGTCGCCAACCTCTACTTCCTCCGGACCGCGCTCAACGCCGTCCGGCGCGCGCGCGGCGAGGAGGAGCTCGACGCCATGGACTTCCTCGCCGTGGCCAAGGAGCGGATGAAGCTGGTCGAGATCGACCCGGCCTTCGGGAGCCGCTCCGTCAACGAGGGCTTCTCCGGCGGGGAGAAGAAGCGGAACGAGATCTTCCAGATGGCGGTGCTGGAGCCGAAGCTCGGCATCCTCGACGAGATCGACTCCGGGCTCGACATCGACGCGCTCCGGGTGGTGGCGCGGGGGGTGAACGCCCTCCGCCGGCCCGACCGGGCGCTGCTCCTCGTCACCCACTACAAGCGGCTCCTCGAGCACGTCCGCCCGGACAGGGTCCACGTGATGGCGGGCGGCCGGATCGTCCGCTCGGGCGGGGCCGAGCTGGCGGACGAGCTGGAGCAGACCGGGTACGCCTGGGTGGCCGACATGCCGCCCGAGGTCCCACGCCCGGTGGGGGCGCTCTCGTGACCGCGGCCGCGGAGAGCCTGGTCGCCGCCTTCCGCCCGGGCCGGGCCGAGCCGGCCTGGCTGGGAGAGGGGCGGGCCGCCGCCCTGGGGGCCTTCCGGGCCCTCGGGATCCCGACCACGCGCCAGGAGGACTGGCGCTTCACGAGCCTCGCCCCGCTGGCGGCGGTGGCCTTCGCCCCCGCGCCGGAGGCGGGCGGGCCGGCGGCGTCGCTCCTGGCGGGCGCCCCCCCGCCGGCGGGGGCGCGCCTGGTCTTCGAGAACGGCCGGTTCCGGCGGGACCTCTCGACCGGCGCCCCGCTCCCGCGCGGCGCGGTGCTCGCCAGCCTGGCGGAGGCCCTCCGGCACGCCCCCGAGGCGGTCCGGCCGCACCTGGGCCGGCTGGCGCGGCCCGACGGGCTCGCCTTCACCGCCGCCAACGCCGCCCTGCTCGAGGACGGCGCCTTCCTCCTCCTGCCGCGCGGGGTCGAGGTGGAGGCGCCCGTCGAGCTGGTCTTCCTCTCCGGGGCGCCGGGCTCCCCGGTGGCGGTGCACCCGCGGGTGCTGGTGGTGGCCGAGGCGGGCGCGAGGGTCACCCTGGCCGAGACCTACCGGGGCACCGGCGACGTCTACCTGGTGAACGCGGTCACCGAGCTGGTGCTGGGCGAGGGGGCGGTGGTCGAGCACCTGAAGCTCCAGGAGGACGGGACGCGCGCCTTCCACGTCTCGACGGTGTTCGCCGAGCAGGCGGCCGGCGCCCGGCTCTCGGCCCACTCGATCGCCCTCGGCGGCCAGGTGGCGCGGGGCGAGGTCCGGGCCCGGCTCGCGGGGGAGGAGGGGGCGGTCGACGTCTCCGGCCTGTACATGGCCGACGGGAGCCGGGTCACCGACGCCTTCTCCTGGGTGGAGCACGCCGTCCCGCGCTGCACCACCCGCGAGGCGTACAAGGGGATCCTCGACGGCCACGGCCGCGGCGTCTTCTCCGGGCGGATCAAGGTGATGCCGGGGGCGCAGAAGACCGCGGCCTACCAGCAGAGCTCGAACCTCCTCCTCTCGGAGGACGCGGTGGTGGACGCCAAGCCGCAGCTGGAGATCTTCGCCGACGACGTGAAGTGCGGCCACGGCGGGACGGTCGGGCAGCTCGACGAGGGGGCCCTCTTCTACCTGCGGAGCCGGGGCGTGCCCGAGGCGGAGGCGCGCAGCCTGCTCATCTGGGCCTTCGCCGCCGAGATGGTGGAGCGGATCGGGCCGGAGAGCCTGCGGGCGCGGGCGCGGACCCTGGTCGCCGCCCGCCTGCCGGCCGGCGGCCGGATCCTGGAGGCGGCCTGAGATGACCACGCACGCGCTGGAGCAGCCCCAGGCCCCGGCCCGCCCCGCCGCCCGGCGGGAGCCGGCCGTGGAGGCCTACGACGTGGAGCGGATCCGGGCGGAGTTCCCCATCCTCTCCCAGCGGATCCACGGCCACCCGCTCGTCTACCTGGACAACGCCGCCACCACCCAGAAGCCGCGGGCGGTGATCGACGCCGTCCGCCGCTACTACGAGGAGGACAACGCCAACGTCCACCGCGGCGTCCACCTCCTCTCCGAGCGTGCCACCCGGGCCTACGAGGGGGCGCGGGTGAAGGTGGCGCGGTTCCTCGGCGCCGCCGACCCGCGCGAGGTGATCTTCGTCCGCGGCACCACCGAGGGGATCAACCTGGTGGCCCAGACCTTCGGCCGGCAGCGGGTCGGGGCCGGCGACGAGGTCCTCGTCACCGCGCTCGAGCACCACTCGAACATCGTCCCCTGGCAGCTCCTCTGCCAGGAGAAGGGGGCGACGCTCCGGGTGGTGCCCATCACCGACGCGGGCGACCTCGACCTGGACGCGCTCGACGCCCTGCTCGGGCCCCGGACCCGCCTCCTGGCGGTGGCCCAGGTCTCGAACGCCCTCGGCACCGTCAACCCGGTGGCCGAGCTCGTGGCCCGGGCCCACGCCCGCGGGGTGACGGTCCTGGTGGACGGCGCGCAGGGGGCCCCCCACCTCGGCTTCGACGTGCAGGCGTCGGGGGCGGACTTCTACGCCTTCAGCGGCCACAAGCTCTACGGGCCGACCGGGATCGGCGTCCTCTGGGGACGGCGCGAGCTGCTCGAGGCGATGCCGCCCTGGCAGGGCGGAGGGGACATGATCCTCTCGGTCACCTTCGAGAAGACCACCTTCAACGACCTCCCCTACAAGCTCGAGGCGGGCACGCCGCACATCTCCGGGGCGGTGGGGCTCGGGGCGGCGCTCGACTGGGTGGCCGGGGTGGGGCTCGAGGCCGTGGCGGCGCACGAGCGGGCCCTCGTGGCCCGGGCGGTCGACGCCCTCGGCCAGGTCCCCGGGATCCGGCTGGTGGGGACGCCGCGGGAGCGGGCGGGGGCGCTGTCGTTCCTCCTCGGTGACGTGCACCCGCACGACGTGGGGACGGTCCTCGACCGGCAGGGGGTCGCCGTGCGGGCCGGGCACCACTGCGCCCAGCCGCTCATGAAGCGCTACGGGGTGGCGGCCACGGTGCGGGCCTCGTTCGCCGCCTACAACACCGCGGCCGAGATCGAGGCGCTCGTCCGCGGCCTGCACAAGGTGCGGGAGGTGTTCGGGTGACGGGGCGGCGGATCGGCGGAGGGCGGCGGTGAGCGAGCTCACGGACCTCTACCAGGAGGTGGTCCTGGATCACGGGAAGCGGCCGCGGAACTACGGCCCGCTCCCCGGCGAGACCCAGCGCGCCGAGGGGCTCAACCCGCTCTGCGGCGATCACCTGCTGATCCATGTCCGCCAGGCCGGCGGCCGGGTCGAGGAGATCCGCTTCGAGGGGAGCGGCTGCGCCATCTCCAAGGCCTCGGCCTCGGTGATGACCGGGGTGGTGAAGGGGCGGACCGCGGCGGAGATCGACCAGCTCTTCGAGCGGTTCCACCGGCTGGTGACGGAGGGGGCGCGCCCCGAGGACCAGGAGGCGCTCGGGAAGCTGGCGGTGTTCGCGGGGGTGCACGACTACCCGACCCGCGTGAAGTGCGCCAGCCTCGCCTGGCACGCGCTGCGGGAGGCGCTCCGGGGCGGGGGCGCGCCGGTGAGCACGGAGTAGGCCATGGAACGCACCCCCCTCCACCTCCTGCGCGACGTCGAGGCCCTCCAGGTCCCGAGCGGCTACCTGGCGCGGCTCCCCGCCGGCACCTGGCTCGTGGTCCAGCAGGCGCTGGGCGGCCAGTTCACCGCCATGACCGAGCTGGGCGGGCTGGTCCGGATCGAGGGGAGGGACGCCGACGCGCTCGGCCCGCCGTTCGTGGAGGAGGCCCGGCGGTTCGAGGCGCAGCGTGCGGCCACCGCCGAGGGGCCCTTCGACGAGCAGAAGGTCTGGGAGGCCCTGGGGACGGTCTACGACCCGGAGATCCCGGCCAGCATCACCGAGCTCGGCCTGGTCTACGCGCTCGCGTCGGAGCCGGTGGAGGGCGGCCACCGGGTGCGGATCACCATGACCCTGACCGCGCCGGGCTGCGGGATCGGGCCGGTGCTGGTGGACGACGTGCGCCGCAAGGTGCTGGGCGTGCCGGGGGTGAAGGAGGCCGAGGTGGAGCTGGTCTTCGACCCGCCCTGGGACCCCTCCCGCATGTCCGAGGCCGCCCGGCTCCAGCTCGGGATGATGTGAGCCCGCCGCGCCCCGCCTCCGAGGGTTGTCGGGCGGGGCGGGCCGCCGTAGGTTGACGCGTGGCGAACGTGCTCGAGGTCGAGCGGCTCTCGGTCCGCCTGGGCGGGGCGGACGTCCTCCCCGAGCTCACCTTCGCCGTCCCCGAGGGCAGCGCGCTGGCGGTGATCGGGCCGAACGGGGCGGGGAAGACGGTCCTGTTCCGGGCCCTCATCGGCGCGTTGCCCCATCGCGGGACGGTGCGGTGGGCGCCCGGGACACGGCTCGGCTACGTGCCGCAGAAGCTGGATCTCGAGCGCGATCTCCCGGTCACCGGGGCCGACTTCCTCCGCGCCCGGGCCGAGGTGGCCGGCGCCGGCGAGGGGCCCGAGCGCGTGCTCGAGCTCGTCAACCTGCCGCGGCGCGTCGCCGACCGGCCCATCGGGACCTTCTCCGGCGGGCAGTTCCAGCGCCTCCTCCTCGCCTCGGCGCTGCTGGGGCGACCCACCGTGCTCCTCTTCGACGAGCCGACCGCGGGGGTGGACGAGCCCGGTGAGGAGCGGCTCTACGAGATGATCCACCGCCTGCAGGAGGCGGAGCGGCTCACCCTGCTCCTCATCTCGCACGAGCTGAGCGTCGTCTACCGGCACGCCACCCGCGTGCTCTGCCTCTCGGGAGGGCGGCCCTTCCTGGGCCCCCCCGAGGAGATCCTGACGCCCGAGCGGATCGCCGAGGTGTACGGCGAGCCGCTCAAGTACCATCACCACTGATGGCGTGGCCGGCGCTGGCGCTCTCGATCGGCATGGCGGTGGCCGCCGGCCTGGTGGGCTGCTTCGCGGTCATGAAGCGGATGTCGCTGGCCTCGGACGCCATGTCCCACGTGGCGCTCCCCGGGATCGGGCTCGCCCTGGCGTTCCACCTCCACCCGGTCCTGGGCGGGCTGGCGGCGCTGCTGGTGGGGACGCTCCTGGTCTGGGGCCTGGAGCGGCAGACCCGCATCGCCACGGAGACCGTCATCGGGGTGACCTTCTCCGTCGCCCTGGCGGTGGGGAGCATGCTCGCCACCGGTGAGGAGCTGGTGGACGCGCTCCTCGGCGCCCCCGGGAGCCTCGGGCCCTGGGAGCTGGCGCTCGGGCTGGCGGGCGCCGCCGTGGTGGCGGCCTTCGTGCTCGCGCAGCGGAGCCGGCTGGTGCTCGCCCTGGTCTCGGTGGACATCGCCCGGACGTCCGGGATCCGGGTGGCGCGGCTCGAGCTCCTCTACCTGCTCGCCTTCGCCCTCACGGTGGCGCTCGGCCTGCGGTACCTCGGGGTGCTGCTGATGGGGTCGCTGGTGATCATCCCGGCGGCGACCGCGAAGCACCTGGCGCGGAACCTGGACGGGATGCTCGCCACCTCGGCGGCGGTGGCGGTGGCCTCGACCGTGGCCGGCGAGCTGCTGGCCGCGAGGCTCCATCGTCCCACCGGGCCGGTGATCATCGCCATCGCCGCCGGGCTCTTCTTCGCGAGCCTGCTCGCCCGCCGGGAGGCGTGACGAGGCGGCCAGGGCGGCGACGACCGAGGACGCACGGGGACCCCTCCCCCATCGGCGACGCCACCTCATCTCCGACGATACCTGATCGGCGACGCCGCCAAGGCCGGGGTGAATGGGAAGGCTGCCGCCCGCCCGCCGCTAGGTCTCGACCACGTACTTGAGCACGGTGGAGGCGATCCGCAGCACGTCGCCGTGGCGGAGGGTCTGCTCCTTCACCTGCTTGGAGTTGAGGAAGGTCCCGTTGGTGGAGTCGAGGTCCACCAGGACGTGGGCTCCCCCGGAGGCGAAGATCCGGGCGTGGCGGCGGGAGGCCTGGTCGGAGCCGATCACCACCGTGTTCCCCGCCTCGCGCCCGAGGGTGACGTCGTCGGCGCCGAGCGGGTAGCGCTTTCCTTGCTCGTCCGGGTCCGCGGAGTGGACCACCACGAGCGCCGCGACCGGGGTCGGAGCCTTCCCCGTCCCCTGGGGGGCACCGGCGACCCGGGTCTGGTCGAAGCTCGCCATGCCCATGCCGTTAGCACGCCTCGCGGCGCCGCGCCAGGGTCGGTCCTCGGCCTCAGCCGCGGACCAGCCGACGGGGGACCGGGACGTCGAAGGTCCGCTCGGCGCGCTGAACCTGGAGGAGGACCACCGTCCCCTCCGGCCCGCGGATGGCGTCGATCGCCCCCGACATCCCCAGGTCGGCCACCCCCTGGCCGTCCACCCGGAGGATGAGGTCGCCCTCGGCCAGCCCGGCCTCGGCCGCGCCGCCGCCGGCGGCGAGCTGTACCACCACCAGCCCGTCGCCCTGGGCCGCCAGCACGGCGCCGATCCCGGCCAGCTCCGTTCGCGGCTCCTCGTCCGGCGCCACCGCGTGGAGCCGGACCTCCACCGGCCCGGCCACCGCGCCGGGTGGGATGTCCAGGCCACCCAGGATCCGGGCGTGGTGGCCGGCGGCCGCGACGTCGACCGAGACGCGGCGCGGGAGCCCATCGAGCCGGAAGGTGCCGTCGGCCCCGGTCACCGCCTCCGAGAGCACCGGGAAGGTGGAGGGGGCGAAGGTGAGCGCGCCCTCCACGGTGAGGAGGGCCCCGGCGAGGGGCGCGCCGCTGTCCGCGTCCAGCACCGCGCCCACCAGGGCGCCGCCCGGATCGAGAGCCACGTCCGCGACCGCCTCGTCCGGCGGGGCCGGGATCTCGGCCGGCAGCTCGCGCGAGGGGGCGTGGCCCGGGGCGGAGATCACCACCGCCGCCGAGCCGGGGAGGAGGTCGTGGAGGGCGTAGCAGCCGGAGGGGTCGAGCACCGAGGCGGTGCGCTCGGGCACGATCCGCAGCCCCGAGCGGCGCTCGAAGACGAGCACGGTGAAGGGGGCGATCGGGGTCCCGGTGGCCGCGTCGCGGACGCAGCCGCGGAGCCGCCCGCCGTCCGCGAGCTCGAGGAGCAGCTCCCGCGTCCCCGGCGCCACCCGGTGGAGCGTGGCCGGGGCGCGCCCCTCGGCGCGGGCGGCGACCCGGTAGCTCCCGGGATCGAGCGGGGGGAGCTCGAAGCGGCCGTCCTCGCCGGTGGCGGCCTGGGCCGAGGCGCCCTCGGCGGCCCCGAAGCGCTCCCGGGTGGCGACCACCAGGGCGCCGGGGATGGGCGCGCCGCCCTTCGCGATCACCCGCCCGGAGATGGGCGCCCCCGGCCCGCGCTCCCCGCGCGCTGTCCGGAGGACCACGGTGATCCGGCCGTTCACGATGGCGAGCGGGTCCACCTCGGCGCGGCCGGGGAGGAAGCCGTCGCGGCGCGCCTCGAGGATGGCGCCCGGGGGCACGGCGGCCCGGAACTCGCCCCGCGCGTCGGTGGTGAAGCGGTCGCGGATGGGGACGAGCGCCGCCTCGTCCGCCGCCCCCAGGATCCGGACCTCGGCCCCGGGGACGACGCTGCGCTCGGGGTCCACCACCCGGCCGAGGAGCGCGATGGCCGGCGTGAGGTGGACCTCGATGCCGCGCAGGTGCCTCCCGGGCGCGGCCTCGAGCTGGACGGGGCTGTGGCCCCACTCGGGCGCGAAGGGGAAGAACCCGGGGGCGGTGACGGCGGCCAGCAGCCAGCGGCCCGGGACGGGCGGCTGGAAGCGGAAGGCGCCGCCCGCGTCGGAGCGCACCGAGGCGGCCGCCCCGCCGCGCGAGAAGGTCAGGTCCGCGCCGGCCACGCCCGCGCCGTCCCGGGACGACACCACCCGCCCCTCGAAGGTCGCGGGGAGCGCGTCCGCCCCCGCGGCGGCGAGAGCGCCCGGGGCGAGGCGGAGGGGCAGCCGGGTGGGCGGGCTCGCCTCCGGCGGGGGGGCGGCCGCCGGGCGGGGGAGGGCGCGGGCCGCCGGCGGGGGCGGTGGCGGGGTGCAGCCCGGCCAGCGCAGGCCGGCGGCCACCAGGAGGAGGAGCAGGAAGGAGGCGCCCAGGCCCACGAGGGCGGTGCGGCGGGGGCTGTGCATCACCGCCGTTCTACACCGAACCCGTCGCCGGCGGATCGGCACGCGCGGGCCGAGCCGTGCCCGGGCCCCGCACCGGGGAGGGGACGTCGAATCGAGGCGCAGGCGTGCTCGCGCCCGCGCGGAGCGCCGCCCGGGGAGGGGGCCGGGTCTCCTCGGGGACCTCAGGGCACCGGGGCCGCCGCCTTCTGGCGCTGCGGGTGGTACGGACCGTAGAGGAGCCCGACGCCCGGTGTGGTGAGCACCTGGTCGTTGGCCTGGCGCGCGAGCGGCATGTAGTCGGGGGCGGCCTTGGTGACGGCCGCCGCCACCGCCATGGCGACCAGGTCGGCGAGCGGGTTCCCCGAGGAGCCGCCCCCCTGGCCGCTCGAGTACTGCACGGTCCGCTTGTCGTTCCAGAGCGTGGTCCCGGTCTTCCCGTCCTTGAGCACGTACTCGAACGAGACCTCCACGGTGGTGTTGAAGACCAGGTACTTGGCGTTCCAGGACTGGATGGTCACGTAGAGGACCGAGTCGGCGCCGAAGAGGCCGCAGAGGCGCACCGGGTCGGCCTGGTGGACCAGGTTGGCGTCGGAGAGCCCGTCGTCCTCCAGCATCCGCATCACCAGGTGGGTGGGGAAGACGTAATAGCCGAGCTCCGCCACCGGGACGGGCAGGGTGGAGAGGAAGAACGAGGGCGCCTCGACGTTGCCGGTGTTGTTCACCACCGGGACGATCAGGATCGAATGCGGATCGGCGGCCTTGAAGGCGTCGTAGTTCTTGGCCGGCGGGGCGGTGACGCAGCCGGCCGCGCCGAGCGCCAGGGCGGCCAGGAGGGCGGCGGCGAGGCGGAGCGGGCGGGTGGTCACGGGCGGCCTCCCTGGGCGGGCGGGGCGGCGCCGGCGGGGGCCGGGGCCGGGTTGGTCGCCGGGAGCGGGGCGGGCGGGCCGTCCCGCGGCGAGGGCGGCCGGCTCTCGCGGAGCCGCTGGGTGTTGCGGATCAGCTTCTCCATCAAGACGCGCGACTCCGGCCAGGTGTCCCGCTCCTTGGAGTAGTAGGTGACCGCGTCGTCGAGCTGCCCGTTGGTGAAGAGGGCGTACCCGTACTCGGCGTAGATCCCGGGGGGCACCTTGTCCCGCGCGGTCTCGGCGTTCTCGATCACCTGCTTCAGGTGCTCCAGGTACTTCTCGTTGTCCTGGGGGGCCTTGGCCTGGGCGTAGAGCGCCTCGTCGTAGCCGTTCCAGGCGTAGAGCCGCTTGGGGCCGGTGGCGCAGCCGGCGGCGCCGAGGGCGAGGGCGAGGGCGAGGATCGCTCGGTCGGTTCGCATCAGTGCACCTTGATCGTCTTGTGCTCGCTCTCGACGTAGACCTTCTGCTCGAGGATCACGGCGCCGTCGGCGGCCCGGATCACCACCAGGTGGGTCCCGGGCTCGACCACCAGCACCTGCGGCTGGCCGTCGTAGAGGCTCGGGTCGCCGATCTGGAGCCCGTCCACGAAGAGGACCGCCCCGGCCGGCGCCCCCTCGAAGGCGAGGGCGGGCCGGGTGTCGGGGGTGCGGACGGTGGTCTGGGGCCCGGCGCAGGCGAGGGCGAGGAGGACGGCGAACGAGGCGAGGCGCTGGCGCATGGCGGGCTCCCTAGCTGGCGTCCGAGACGAACAGGTTCGGCGGGAGGGGCGCGGGCAGCGCCCCGGAGATCAGCTCGCAGACCGAGCCCTCGCCGGTCTCGGTGTCCCCGAAGAGCGCCACCACCCGGATCTGCGCCACCTGCCGAGGGGGGAGGGTGACGTCGAAGCCGGACTGCTTGCTCTTCACCACGTCCCCCGCCTGCATCACCGCCAGGACGTCGCCGGGCTTGAGCCCCTGGCTCTTCCCGCCGGAGATGAAGATCTGCCCGCCCTTCACCTCCAGGATGTCGGTGCGCCACCGCCGCTCGCCCAGCTGGCCCACCAGCACCCCGACCATGTTGGAGATCGCGGCGGCGATCGCCCGGTCGTTGAGGGTGGCGTCGTAGTCGGCCTGGCTGCCGAACCCGGCGATCTCGCCGCTCTCGGTGCTCGCCTCCCCCGCGCCGATGGCGGAGAAGTAGGCGTGCCCGGTCCGGACGTCGACGAGCCGGACGTCCACCTTGGCCCTGGCGGTCTGGACCTTGGTGGAGGAGAGGAAGCCGGTCTTCCCGCCCACCGAGCGACCGAACTCGGTCACCGAGCCGATCACCAGCGTGTCCGCCCCCACCAGCCCGGCCAGCCCGGAGGCGGCCTGCTCCCGCTCGATCTTGGCGACGTCGGGCCGCTCCAGGACCAGGAACTGGCCGGACTGGACGAGCCGCGACGTCAGCATGTCCGCGGCCTGCTTGCCGATCCGATCGAGCTCGGCGTCGGTCAGGAGCGAGCGGCCGTAGTTGGTCTCGTTGGTGAACCGGCCCACCGCGATCTTGAGCTTGAAGCGGCGGGCGATGGGCTGCTGCGCCTGCTGCTGGGCGGCCTGCTGCTGCGCGGCGGGCGCGGGCGACTCGGCCCGCTCGGCAGGGGGAGAGACGGTGGCGCAGCCGGCCAGGGCCGCGGCGGCGAGGAGCGGGAGGGGGGATCGCGTCACGGGACGTCCTCCAGGAGGGCGGGCGAGCGGCCCGTCAGAAGCGGAAGCCGAGGTCGGCGGTGAGCATGGCGCCGTCGAGGTGCGTGCCGGCGCCGAAGGTGTTGGCGCGCAGGAAGAGGTAGCGCCCCTCGAGCCCGAGGAAGAGGCGCTCGCCCAGGCTCACGTTGCCGCCGACCCCGAGGAAGAGGCCGAGGTTGGCGGAGTCGTCCGAGGCCCCCCCCAGCTCGTCGTGGACGAAGTAGGCGCCCGCGCCGAGGATCGCGTAGGGCTGAAAGCTCTTCAGGGGGACGGTGCCGCGGATGGCGAAGGTGAGCGGGATCACCCGCAGGGAGCGGGCCGTCGCGCCGGCGACGGTGTGCTGGGTGCGGAAGGTCCCGACCGCCCCCTCGAAGGCGAAGCCCGGGTCGGGCGCGTAGCCGAGCGCGAGCTCCCCGGAGAAGCCGGCGTCGTAGCTCGAGACGTCCGAGGCGACCGGGAAGTACCCGCCCAGCTTGAGCTCGGCGTAGCCGGGGAGCGGAGGCCGGGCGGCGGCGCGCAGCGGGGCGCCCAGGGCGAGCGCCAGGGAAGCCAGGAGCATGGCGTTGCGACGCATCGGTGACCCCCCTGCGATCGGGTGGCGGCGGCGCGGGCGCCGCCCCGGCCATCGCCCGGACGCGAAGTGAGTGTCGCTCCTGGCCTCGCCGGGAGCAAGGGGGATCCGGAGCGTCGGCCCGGTGCGCGAGGGCGCCGCGGACCGGTTCTGCATGACGCGGCGGTTCCGGGGGGCCCGTCCGGGAGGTGCGAGGGGGACCGACCGTGCGCACGAAGAGAAGATGCAGCTCGAGACGCGCAGGGTGACGATCCCGTCGTCCGGGGAGGCGCTGGAGGCGTACCTCGCCCGGCCGGCGGCGGCGCCGCCGCTCCCCGCGGTGATCGTGGTGATGGAGATCTGGGGCGTGGACGCGCACGTCCAGGACGTCGCCCACCGGCTGGCCGCGTCCGGCTACCTGGCCATCGCCCCCGACCTCTACTCGCGCGGCGGCAGGGCGCCGGAGCTGGCCGAGGACCGCATCGCCGCCGCCAAGGCGCTGCTCGAGGCGCTCCCGCCGGCGGCCTGGTCCGATCCGGCCGCCCGGGCGGCGGCGGTGGCGGCCCGGCCCGAGCCGGAGCGGGCTCGCCTCGGCCAGACCCTGGAGCGGCTGCTCCCCGCGCAGCGGCCGATGGCGCGCTGGGTGGGCGATCTCCGGGCCACGGTCGCCTGGCTCCGCTCGGAGCCCGCGGCCCAGG
This sequence comes from Anaeromyxobacter sp., assembly GCA_035498135.1. GTDB lineage: Bacteria > Myxococcota > Myxococcia > Myxococcales > Anaeromyxobacteraceae > Anaeromyxobacter. Next base: position 1,913 of record DATKAL010000173.1, on the reverse strand, counting down.
GGCGGCGCATCGGGGCGGTGGGGTTCTGCATGGGGGGCTCCCTGGCGGCCCTCCTCGCCGCCGAGGAGGCCGGCCTCGCGGCGGCGGCGATCTTCTACGGCGCGGCCCCGCCGCCGGAGAAGGCCGCCGCCACCGCCTGCCCGCTGATCGGGTTCTTCGGGGGCGACGATCCGCGCGTCCTCGCCAGCTACCCGCCCTTCGTCGAGGCGATGGCGCGCGCCGGGCGGCCCTTCGAGCAGCACGTCTACCCGGGGACGCCGCACGCCTTCTTCAACGACACGCGGCGCTCCTACCGGCCGGAGCCGGCCCGCGACGCCTGGTGGCGGCTGCTCCGATTCCTCGGGGAGTCGCTCACCCCGCCGCGGTGAGCGAGCCCGCGGCCGCCGAAACGTTGCGCTCGCCTCGCCGCCCTTGATCTAGGCTGGAGGCGGGCGGGCCGCGGGCGCCGGCCCGGCGGGAGGAGCCATGGAAGGGACGCTGGCGGGGAAGGTGGTGGTGGTCACCGGGGCGACGGGCGGGATCGGCCTGGAGACCGCCCGCGGCCTGGCGAAGCTCGGAGCCCGGGTGGCGGTGGTGGCCCGCGATCGGGCCCGGGGGGAGGCGGCCCTGCGGGCGGTGGAGGAGGCGGGGCCGGGCGCGCGGCCCCTGCTCCTCGTCGCCGACCTGGCGTCGCTCGCCGAGGTCCGCCGGCTGGCGGCCGAGCTCCAGGCGACCCTGCCCCGGCTCGACGTCCTGGTGAACAACGCCGGGGCCATCCACCAGCGCCGCAAGGCCAGCCCGGACGGCCTCGAGCTCACCTTCGCGGTGAACCACCTCGCCCCGTACCTCCTCACCCGCCTGCTCCTGCCGAAGCTCCGGGAGAGCGCCCCGGCGCGGGTGGTGACGGTGGCCTCCGAGGCCCACCGGATGGGGGCGATCGACTGGCAGGACCTGCAGTCGGAGCGCGGCTACGGGGCCATGCGCGTCTACGGGACCTCGAAGCTCATGAACATCCTCTTCGCCGCCGCCCTGGCGCGGCGCCTGGCGGGGACCGGGGTCACCTCGAACAGCCTCCACCCCGGCGTGGTGGCGACCGGGTTCGGGAAGAACGATCCGGGCTCGTTCCGGTTCCTGGTCCGGCTCGCCCGGCCGTTCCTGCTCTCGCCGGAGCGCGGCGCGCGGACCTCCGTCCACGTGGCCGCGGCGCCGGAGCTGGTGAGCGTCTCGGGGCGCTACTTCAAGGACCGCCGGGAGGCGACCCCGAGCGCCGCGGCGCGCGACGAGGCGAGCCAGGAGCGGCTCTGGGAGATCTCCGCGGGGCTGGCCGGGCTCGGGCCGTAGCGCTCCCGGCTCGCCTCGCTGCGCTCCTGGAGAGGCCGGCCGGTCGTTCGCGCCGGGCGGCACCCGCCGCCGACCCGCAGAGGGGCGGGCGTGCGGCCTGCCCGGGAGGCCGCGACCCGCCTCGGCGGGACCGGGCGGCGCGGGCGCTCTCCTCAGGCCGTCTGGCGGCTCTCGAAGCTGGCGCCGGAGGCCTCGTCGGTCTCCGCGATGTGGGCGGCGGCGCCGAGCCCCTCCTCCAGCGCCTGCTGGCGGCCGCGGTGGCGGATGAAGGCGGCGACGAACGGGGCCGCGACCACGGACGCTCCCACCCACATCATCACGAATCGCACGGCGGCCACTGCTCCTTCTCGCGCCGGGGCCTCGCTCCTCGGGCTCCGAGCGTGAGCGCGGGGTGTCGCTCACTCCACTGTCAGCATAACAAGGGACACCCTGTCGCGCTCGTTTCCGGCCGACGACGCGGTGCGCAACACGCGGCGCGAACGAGGTAGGCAGGGGCGCCTACGTCCGCGGAAGGGGGCGCCTCCCTCCTATGCGGCGGCGGCGCGCGCCGGGCGCGGCCGGATGGGGAGGGGCTGGCGGCGGCCGGCGCGCTC